>JAFDME010000013.1 GCA_019306075.1 Deltaproteobacteria bacterium
GGCTCTGGAAAAGATGTCTCAGATATCCTCTTGAATAATTCCTGCAGGTATAACAGTCACACTCTCCATCAAGAGGATTTTTATCATCCCGGTATCGGGCATTTTTAATTACCACCTTGCCGTTTGAGGTGAAGAGAGTACCGTTCCTGGCGTTTCTGGTGGGCATGACACAATCGAACATATCCACACCTCTCCACACACCCTCCACCAGATCCGCAGGGGTGCCGACACCCATAAGGTAACGGGGGAAATCTTCAGGCATATGCGGGGTGGTTGCCTCCGTCATATCATGCATCAGATTTTTTTCTTCACCGACACTGAGTCCGCCAATGGCATAACCGTCAAAGCCAATCTCCATAAGCTCTTCAATATGGGCCTGTCGCAGTTCAGGATACATTCCTCCCTGGACAATGCCAAAGAGCAGCTGCTCATGCCTGGTATGTGCTTTTCTGCAGCGTTCTGCCCAGCGGGTCGTCAAATCCGTTGACCTGACTGTTTCATCCCTGCCAACCGGATATGGAATACAGGTATCCAGACACATCATGATGTCAGACCCGAGAGATTGCTGGACTTCTATAGCATTCTCCGGACTGAGAAATAAACTGGAACCGTCAAGATGCGAGCGAAAAGCCGCTCCTTCCTCAGTAATCCTGGCCAGCTTTTTAAGACTGAAAATCTGGAAGCCGCCGCTATCTGTCAATATGGCACCCTTCCAGTTCATAAATTTATGAAGACCGCCAAACCGTTCGATCAGTTCATGCCCCGGCCGGATAAAAAGGTGATAGGTATTGCCCAGAATAATCTGCGCGGACATCTCCTCCAGATTCTCCGGGGTCACCGCTTTAACTGTTCCCTGGGTACCGACAGGCATAAACACCGGTGTCTGAACCACACCGTGGCCGGTCCTGACTTCACCTCTTCTTGCGCTACAGTCAGTTGACCGCGTATGAAGAGTAAAAGGAGTTTCTCTTTGCATATAATCCTTAATTCGACAAGTCGGGAAAAAATTTTATATCACTGGATAAGTGCCATGGAAGTATAGTCATAACTATTCAGCAGCACCTCACCTGCCCACGATCAACCCGCCAGGCATACAGGTGTATAGCTAAACGAGTTGCTTATGAACATGTAAGGCACTGCTAAATAGTTATGCTCAGCGATTTTACGTAATTTCCAGCGCTTCGCTGAATAGTTACGTATAGTTACCATATAATTTTAAATGCTCGTCCTTAATTTCTTATGTTTCCTTACAGAGGTTCTGAAGTAAAGTACTAAAAAATTTCGGCCTTGTCGGCTTGGAATTTTATATGATATCCTGCAAATATACTTTTTTTATCCTAAAAACTCCATCTCTCATGAAAACAATCATAATTATCGGAAACGAAACAGTAGGACGAGACGCCCTGGTTGACTTGTTCCTTCAATGGCAGCAGGAAACTACTGTAGTAACGGCCCCGGAAACAGATACTGCGGGCAATATTATGGCTGAACAGCAGATTGATCTAATGGTCTGTGATCTTGGTACCACAGGCGACACAAACCTGTCCACCCTCTCCACACTTACCCATATTTTCCCCTATATTCCCTGTATTTTTCTGGCAGACCCGGAGGAATATCAGAGAGAGGAGGTTCTGGAAAAAGGTGCCAGCATTTACCTTAAGAAACCGGTAGATTCAGGGAAGCTTCTCTCATGCGCACGGAAATTTCTTGATATGGGAACCAGTGGAACTGTTAAAGGTATACCAATTCACAGTTTCCTGCAAATTTTAGAGAGTGAGGAAAAAACCTGCTCCCTGCAGATAGATCGCGATAATGACAGGGGGATGCTCTATATACAAGATGGCATTCTCATTGACGCCGAAACAAAAAACCTTTCGGCTGAAGAAGCTGCGTACGTCATCCTCACCTGGGAGGAAGCCATTATAGAAATCAGGTATTTTAACTGCCGAAGAAAAAAGCAGATCCACAAACCACTCATCGCTGTTATTATAGAGGCTTCCCGCCTCAGAAGTGAGCTGGACAACCTGCAGAAAAAAGGAAAAGCAGCCCTGCTGCATCAGCTCCCTCTGAAACATGTCTCCACCCGTGAGAAACACATATCCCTGGACATTGGTGCCGAAGTCAAAATAGAATTTCCCTGCATAAAAACACCCAGGGAAAGTACAATCATCGGCATGCTGAAGGATCAGTTCCTTATTCTTTCCACCCCTCCGTCATTCTCCACCCTTGAAAAACTGATCAGCAGCGAACATCGGGTTATAGTCAGATATCTTCAGGAAGGACGACTCTGGATGTTTAAATCCCGGTTACTGAACGCCATTGATTCTCCCTCCCGCCTGCTCTTCCTTGAATATCCCGCGGTAGTCCATTACCACGAACTGCGAAAAACAAAGAGAACCGCAATTTTTATTCCCTGCACTTTCCACCAGCCAAATGAACTTGAGCTTTACGGGGCACTCACCGACCTGAGTACAGGCGGCGGACTCTGTCAAATCAAGAACAGACCGGAAGCGGAACTGCAGGGTATTGAAATCGGCAGCCCGGCCCAGCTCCGCTGCCTGCTCCCCGGCACCAGGGAAGAACAGAAGATTGGCTGTACTGTCTGCAATATGAAAAAAGACAGCACTGCAACCATGATAGGAGTTGAATTCGTAAACCTGCAGCCCCATATTATTGAGACGATCAGCAGGTATCTCTATTCAGTAAAAACTTGAGGACCCGGACCAGAGTCAGCCGCCCAGAATCATCATGCCGCCCATAAGAACAAGAAAAATATAGACCGTTTTTACGTAGTTTTTCCCCGGCAAAAAATGATAGATCATCGATCCTGCCAGTGTGCCCGCCAGAACAAAAGGAGCTGATGTTAAAAAGAGAAGAAGTGATTGCTCTGTGGTCACCCCGGTCATACCGTGAACCGCCGCAACAATAAAAGAGTTAACCGTGAAAAACCCGGTCAATGTCGCTTTCGTTTCATCCTTGCTCCAGTTTTTCAACATTGTATAGATTATAGTGGGAGGTCCTCCGGCACTGAAAGCCGCTCCTATTGCTCCGGAAGAAAACCCCGCTACCCACCCCCAGGCAGGATGCAGCTTCCGGGGTTTTGGCTGCACAGCCAGGCTGTAAATAGAGTAGGCGACAAGAAAAATTCCAAGAAGAAACCGAATTGTCGTTGAATCCACTGTTTTCAATACCGTTGCTCCAATAAAAATCCCCGGAATCGCGCTGAGACAGAGTGGAAGGATCTTCTTTCCGTCAACATCTTTGCGCAACTGTAAAGCCATGGTAGTGGTGATAATAAGACTGCTCAAGACACAGAGCGGCACTGCTGTTTTGATATCTATCACCAGACAGAGCAGAGGAATGGCCACAAGGGCAGAGCCAAAGCCGGTTAATCCCTGTACAAAACCGGCCAGCAGAAAAATCATGCCGACAATAAGTGGTGTTATCACTGTTTCCCTTCTACCGGTTTATATCTCTGCGGCGTCTCTAATCTGAATTTCAAGTTTTTCAATCTCTTCAGCCAGTCTGAATTGAATGACAGCTCTCTGCAGATTTTCACCTCTGCAGCTGACCTTAAAATAGCTGTCACCCATGAGGTGATCAGTAAAAAACCGTAAACCAAGTTCAAAAGTAAGCAGTAAAACAGCATCAAAGATATGATCACGGGCAGCAGATGAGAGCAGCACTCCTGCCGCATGAAGATAACCAGCCAGGACTGCCCTGCATATTTCCATATCGAAATGAACATTACCTGCCCCGCTTTCACCGCTTCTGTTGCAGCATGAACGCAGGCAGTCTCCGATATCATAGTGCAGCAAACCGGGACTGACCGTATCCATGTCTATCAGACCGACACCATCTCCCGCCCCATTAAAGACAAAATTATCAATCTTTGGGTCACCATGGACAGGCTGTACAACAAGAATACCATCCTCTCTGCTCCTCTCAAGAATTGCTGCATTTTCTCTCTGCTTCTCCACAGCCGCCAGACAATAGGAAATACTCTCCGTCATGCTGCACTCTATTGATCGGATAGAATCAAACCGGCTAAGGTATTGAGGGAGATTGTGAAAACCGGGTAAAGGGTCATGCAGACCGCGACAATCCATATCTGCAACAAGCAGATGAAAAATCCCCAGAGCCCTGCCAACCTCACGAGCCTGTCTGCTGTCAGCCAGCAGCCTCACCGATAAATAATCCAGGTGGGTTTGTGCCCGCCAGATACCTCCCGCTTCATCACAGTAAAAAGAATCCCCCCGTACGGTATTAACTACCCTGGCAAATTGCCACCATGGAGCGATGGCAGCAGTTTTATGTTCAAGATGGTCGGCAATCTTCTGGAAATTAGCTACAACATGGAGAGGTTCGGGAAAAACCAGCGCAGAGATACGCTGCAGAATAAATTTTTCGGCAGTCGTGGTAACAATGTAAGTATCATTTATATTTCCATGACCAACGGGAGCGGCGGTCACATCTCCGGGATCCCTGCAGAACCGCGGCAGCACCTCTTTGAGCACTCCATCCATAACCCATGGGGATCGCAGCCTTTTCACAACGGCCACAGCCTCTGACCTATCCGGGCAGCTCCCAGCAATGGTGCATCTCTTCTCATTATCAGCTGTACTGGGATTTTGCTCATAAGATCGCTCATTGGACCCTTGTTCAAAAAACTGCTGATAAAGCCTGAGAAGGAAACCCTGCCGGCAAGGCGTGGAACTATACCACCCCCGATATAGATGCCGCCCAGAGCGTACAGCTTTAATGCCAGATTGCCCGCTTCACTCCCCAGAATGGAAAGAAAAAGATCAATGGTTTTTCTGCAGAGAGGACAGGGTTCGATGGCAACAGCACCACCGACAATAACCGGGGTTCTGTCTTTTTCCCCTCGGATCAGTTCTGATATCCCGGGAGATTCCTGCATATTATGAAACTCTTTACTGAAATCATAAAGATCACCAATAGCGGGTCCGGCTATCAGAAGCTCGTAACTGACAGGATTCTTTCTCTGCTGCATCCAGGAGAGCAGGGCAACCTGCTCCTCATCCACAGGACCGAAATCTACATGCCCGCCTTCCGAAAAAAAAAAAAAAAACCGGTCATCGTTTTCAAGCAGAAAACCCTGGAAATCGCACTGCATAATGCGGTCAGATCATTAACCAGCACCACTTTCTCAAGACTAAACTGCTGCTCAAGGTGAGAACAGTGAACCCGCCAGGGAAGGTTGGTGAATTGCGCCTCCCGCCCGGCAACAATCCCGGCGACTCCGATGGACGCATAGAGAGGGGTGATTCCGCTCTCAAGGAGAAAGGCACTGATTATGTCGGAAACTCCCGAATAATCCCCGCTTGCATATTTTCTGGCAAAGAGCGGAGTACAGCACTGATCTGCGGATTCGAAAAGTGCCAGCTCGCTTTTTGTACCGCCGATATCTGCTGCCAGAAGTGTTGCCATACACGTTCTCTAAAAAATGAATTACCGGCTTTACTGATCGAGAAGCTGGATATCCCGGGCTTCAGTCCGGCTGTTATTTTCGGGATTGGTAACAATGGTAAATTCAAAGATCTTTGATGAATCAAGAAAGAGTGCATCATTGACATCAACGGCCCCGGAACAATGAAAAAAAACGGATTGCGACTCCAGTCCTTCCGGGCTGAGGGTGTAGTAACGCATAAAACCAAAGCCCCTGTCCTGATTATAATTAATCGGAATGCCCCGCTGACGATTCTCACCGTCAGCGGCATGAACCGGCAGGAGACCGGGTACAAGGAAACCGGACAGGAAACTGTCGGCAGCCTCTTTCAGTTCATTGCTCACATTTTTAAAGCCGATGACTTCCACCCTGCAGCCCATATTCTGCAGGGCAATAACAAGACGTATAAAATCTCCATCCCCGGTAAGCAGAATGATACGGTCAAGATTCCTCGCCTGCTGAAGAGCATCGATTGCCAGGTCCATATCCGCATTGGCCTTGGTCGTCAGAATCCCTTCATCGTCGACAAAATGTTTCACATATTTTTTAATGACCTTGAAACCGCACTGTCGAAGTACATCATGATATCGGTAGAGTTTCTGACGATATTCCTGATCCACCTTAGTACGTTCCCGGTCTTCGGCAAGATATGAATTGGCTCTAAGCATGGTTGAGTTACCGGCATCCGCCAACTCAACGAGAACATCATAGCGCATGCCATAGCCGCCACACATACGGATATTTTCAGCATCTACGTAGATTCCGGATTTAAGCATCTGAATTTTTCCTCTGTACAAACCGCTGACTGCGCCGCATAACAGGAGAAGATATCCGTCTTACTCCCACTCGATGGTAGCTGGTGGTTTGGAGGATATATCATAAACAACTCTGTTCACACCACGTACCTCATTGATTATACGGCTGGAGATATTGCCCGAAATCTCGTAGGGAAGTTTTGTCCAGTCAGCAGTCATTGCGTCCTTTGAGTCAACACAGCGAATGGCAATTACATACTCATAGGTGCGGCCATCACCCATCACCCCCACTGTCTGCACAGGAAGAAGCACCGCAAAGGACTGCCATACCTTTCTGTACCAGCCCGCTTTTCGCATTTCATCGAGTACAATCATATCAGACTCCCTGAGAATACGCAGCCGCTCAGCAGTGACTTCACCCATAATTCTAATGCCAAGACCCGGACCGGGAAACGGCTGACGATAGACAGCCTCCTCCGGCAGACCCAGTTCAAGACCAAGCTCCCGCACCTCGTCCTTGAACAGTTCACGAAGGGGTTCGATCAGTTCAAGTTTCATCACCTCCGGCAACCCGCCTACATTATGATGGGATTTGATAGGTGCCTCTCCCCTGAAGGAAACAGACTCGATAACATCCGGATACAGTGTGCCCTGGGCGAGATATTTAACGCCCCCCAGTTTCCCCGCTTCCCTTTCGAAAATTTCAATAAACCCGAGACCTATACGCTTCCTCTTCACCTCCGGATCCTTCACTCCTTCAAGTTCATGCAGAAAAAAATCAGCAGCATCAACGTCGATCACATGGAGGCTGCTTTTCTCCCTGAAGAACCGCAGGATAGACTCCGACTCCCCGCTACGCATAAGTCCGTTATTTACATAAATACAGGTCAGCTGATCGCCCACAGCCCTGTGCACAATAGCTGCAACGACCGAACTATCCACTCCCCCGGAAAGTGCACATATAACCTTGTCTGTACCGATCTTTTTCCTGATCGCCTCTGTATGACTCTCAATAAATGAGTGCATCGTCCACTCCGGGCTGCAGTGGCAGATGCCGAAAATGAAATTTCTCAGAACATCGGTGCCGATAAGAGTATGGGCAACCTCGGGGTGGAACTGGACGGCAACAATCGGCTTTTCCCTGTGCCGCAGAGCCGCATATGGTGAGTTATCACTGACTGCAGTCGCTTCAAAACCCTCCGGAATAACGTTGATCCTGTCGCCATGACTCATCCATACCTGATGTTTTGCCTCTCCGGTTTCAATCCCGGCGAAAAGACCTTCAGTGAAATTTGCGGAAAGATAAGCCTTACCGAATTCCCGTTTATCCGCCTTCTCCACAGTTCCGCCCAACTGCTCAATCATCAGTTGCGCACCGTAACAGATCCCCAGAAGAGGGATACCGAGTTCAAGCAGGGCGGGATCGGAGCGGGGCGCATCACTGTCATAGACCGAGCATGGACCACCGGAAAGCACAATCCCGGTCGGGTTCAATTCTTTTATCTTTTCAATGGAAATTGAGAAAGGATGAATCTCGCTATAGACTTTCTGCTCCCGGATACGCCTGGCGATAAGCTGGGTAGTCTGGGAACCAAAATCGAGGATAATTATTTTTTCATCATGAATATTCATGGTAGACACTACCCGTTTTAAATGTTGGTCGAGTTTGCAACTGCAGGATCAGACTTTACCGGAGCAGGCCGCTAACCCGAATAAATCGGAAATGTAAAATACCTGGATAAGTGCTTTGAAGGTCTCTCTGCGTTCGCTATCTGCTGCTGACATTGATCAAGTGAGTGTAATTGCCCATTAGATTTTCTTGTTTTTTATGACAGCTTTTATGGAGTAAGGTACTAAACAGTCCGGTAATTAGGTGCTTCCTTGGTAATGATAACATCGTGAACATGAGATTCTTTCAGCCCGGCCGCAGATATCCGTACAAATTTTGCTTTCCGCTGAAGCTCTTCAATAGTTGCCGCACCCACATACCCCATACCGGAGCGCAACCCCCCCAGCATCTGGTAAATTACCGCGGAAATAGGGCCGCGATAGGGCACTTTTCCTTCGATGCCTTCAGGAACCAGTTTTGAGGTCGACTGTACCTCAGACTGAAAATAGCGGTCGGCAGACCCCTGTGTCTGACCCATCGCACCAATGGAGCCCATTCCGCGGTACCCTTTATAGGTTCTTCCCTGGTATAAAAAGGTGTCTCCCGGGGTTTCGTCGGTTCCGGCAAACAGGCTGCCCAACATAACGGTGGAGGCACCTGCACCGATGGCCTTTGCCAGATCTCCCGAATGCTTTATTCCGCCATCTGCAATAACAGGTATATTGTAGTCGTTGGCAACTGCAACACATTTTTTCAGGGCTGTCATCTGCGGTACGCCCACTCCGGCAACTATTCGTGTGGTGCAGATCGATCCGGGTCCGATTCCCACCTTGACCGCATTTGCACCAGCCTCTATAAGATCTCTGGTACCTTCCCCGGTGGCAACATTACCGGCAATCACTGAAAGTTCAGGAAAACTGTTTTTCACCGTACCAATAGCCTCAAGAACTCCCCTGGAATGGCCATGGGCTGAATCTATGACGATAACGTCAACTCCGGCATAAAGTAACTTTGCTGCATTACCCTCAATATCAGGACCGACGCCCAGGGCCGCGCCGACCAGCAGACGACCGAACTTATCTTTGGCGGCAAATGGATATTTTTTGATTTTTTCCAGATCCTTTATAGTGATCAGCCCTTTCAAAGTCCCTTCATCATCGACAACCAGTAACTTTTCAATGCGGTGCTCATGCAGCAGAGCTTTGGAATGCTCCAGATCAATACCGACCTTTGCTGTGACCAGATTCTTGCTTGTCATCACATCTGCGACCCGCAGCCCGTCATCAGAAACAAACCGCAGGTCCCGATTTGTTACAATTCCGGCGAGTTTTCCTGCATTAACCACAGGCAACCCGGAAATTTTATAGGTACTCATGATTTTCTGCACATCCGCCACTGACTGATCCTGAGTAACGGTGATCGGATCTATTATCATACCGGATTCAGACTTTTTCACCCGCTCAACCTCAAGCACCTGCTCATCCACCGTCATATTTTTATGGATAATACCCATCCCTCCCTCTCTCGCCATGGCAATAGCTGTACGATGTTCCGTCACAGTATCCATTGCCGAGCTGATAAGGGGGGTATTAATGAAAATTGTATCTGTGAGTCTGGTTCGAAGATTCACCTCACTCGGCAGCACTTCTGAAGCTGAAGGGACGAGAAGCAGATCATCAAATGTAAGCGCAGTTTCTATATTTTCAGGTAACATGGACTCTCCTTTATCCCTGTTCTCTTTTGTTTCTCAAAACAAAGTTATACTTTGATTTTTTGCACTATCATAGTAAAGCATCCTTATAAAAATAAACCAGCCTTCAACAGGCCGCCTTGCAAAATTGCTTTTTAGCCCAACCTCTACGTTATGCTTGAAAATTTATCCTCCAGTAAGCGAGGCATGAGACTCTGAGATATCAACTATATGCCTGTGGTAAATTTTCACGCATGCCTCAACTTTGAACGAAAAAATTAATTTTGCAAAGTACCCAATAGCCATAGAAGAGACAGTGACCATGTTTGTAGAAATCAATCCGGAAAACCCGCAGCTGCGTCTGATCGAACCGGTCATCAAACAGATGAAAAGCGGCGCCATTATCTGCTACCCGACCGATACAGGATACGGTATCGGCTGTGATCTCTTTCACCCGAAAGCAATAAAACGATTGATACAGCTGAAAAAACGACCGAAAAAGAAACCTTTCTCTTTCATGTGTTCAGATCTCACACATATCAGCCAATACGCTCATGTCTCAAACAGCGCCTACAGACTCCTGAAAAGAAACCTCCCCGGTGCTTATACTTTTGTACTGCCGGGCACAAAACTGGTGCCGAGAATTATGGCCAGCAAACAGAAAACTGTCGGTATCCGGGTTCCTGACCATCCAATATGCAACCTTCTTATCGAGACACTAGGCAATCCTATCATAAATACCAGTGTTCAACTGGAAGAAGACGACTCCTCTGAAGGCGACAATTTTTCTGAAGCTCTGGCAATCGAAGAATACCTGAAAAACAGAGTGGATATCATCATAGACGGCGGCCGTATCTTTCCCGATCCATCCTCTATCATCGACCTTACAGACGATTATCCGGTGGTCCTCCGCGAAGGCAAGGGAGATATCACTCCGTTTCTTTAATTAATGCTTCCTTCAACGATTTACTCATCGTGAAATGAAGAGTTTTCCGCTCCGGAATTTCCATTATTTGCCCCGTGCGCGGGTTCTTGGTTGAGCGGGGTTTTCTGCTCCTGACGGAGAAACTGCCGTAGCCACGCAGCTCTATACGTCTCTCCTCCTCCAGTGCTTTCGTCATTGTTTCGAGCATAATATCCACAGCCAGACTGATATCCTGCTTCTGCATGGAAAGCTCACTGCTTACTTTATCTACTAAATTTTTTTTTAACATATTAACACTATTATTTACGGGCCCGAACAGAGCGGGACTCCATTAAAATGGTTTATATGAAAGTCATATATTCTGCAGGAAAAGGGATGTCGGTAAAAATGCTGCCCAGCCATATACGTATAAAAAAAGGTTGTCCTGCCTCTGCACGGCAAAACAACCTTCTGATTATTACACTGCTGAGTGAGGCAGTTGACCTACTCCTCTTCCGCCGTCTCACCACCTTCGGCTGCAGCCTTCAGCAGATCACCAAAAGTTGAAGGTGCACTCTGGGCAGGTTCTTTCTCCGCCTTCTTAAACTTCTCGGCAGCGACCTCTTCATCCTCCCCTTCAAGGGTCTTGATGGAAAGCCCGATTTTACGATCCTTGGCAGAAACGTTAATAACAATAGCCTTCAGAGTATCCCCCACCTGATACATTCCTATGGGGGTCTTTACCTTATCCTTGCTGATTTCAGAGACATGAACAAGGCCTTCAATACCCTCCTCAAGTTTCACAAACACGCCAAAATCAGTAACATTGGTAATCTCTCCCTCAATGACTGTACCGGAGGGATAGTTATTATAGGCCGCCTGCCATGGATCCGGCACAAGCTGCTTGATACCGAGGGAGAATCTCTCGTTTTCCTTATCAATCTTCAGTACAACCGCCTGAATCATTTCTCCCTTAGTATACTTTTCAGACGGATGCTTGATTCTCTCAGTCCAGGAGAGATCAGAGACATGGATTAGACCGTCAATCCCCTCCTCAATGCCGATAAATACACCAAAATCGGTAATATTCTTAATCTTGCCCTCAATAACGGAACCAACCGGATAATTATCCGTGACCAGATCCCATGGATTCGGCAGCAGCTGCTTCATACCGAGAGAAATACGCTTGGTCTCGGTTTCAATATTGAGAACCATAATCTCCAGCTCATCACCGACTGCAACTATCTTGGAAGGATGTCTCGGCTTTTTGGACCAGGTCATCTCAGAGACATGGATTAGACCTTCAACACCCTCTTCAAGCTCAACAAACACACCGTAATCAGTTATTGAAACAACTTTACCGGTAGTTTTCTCTCCCACCGGATATTTCTCCACAACAGTTGCCCATGGATCGTCACGAAGCTGTTTAACACCCAGAGAGACACGATCTTTTTCCCTGTCGTACTTGAGGACCTTCACCTCAAGCTCTTCCCCCACCTTATAAAGTTTGGCTGGATGAGAGACCCGCCCCCAGGAAAGATCGGTAATATGGCAGAGTCCGTCCATACCGCCCATATCGATAAAAAGACCGTAATCGGTGATATTGGTAATGGCACCCTTGATAATCTGCCCCTCTTCCAGCCGGGAACGCATCTCTTCACGAAGTTTCTGACGCTCTTCTTCCAAGATCGCCCGACGTGAAATAACAACATTGTTTCGTTTTCGATTGAACTTGAGGATTTTAAACTCAAAGTCCTGTCCGATAAGTGCATCAAGATCTTTTACCGGGCGAAGATCGATCTGTGAATAGGGAAGAAAAGCGGGAACTCCTATATCAACAGACATTCCACCCTTAACGCGACTTTCAATTTTGCCCTCTATAACACCATCAGCTTCCTGGATTTCAGCAATCTTTTCCCAGACCTTAATGGCAATAGCCTTTTCCCGTGACAGAAGAAGTCCGCCTTCCTCCTTACGCCGTTCTATGAACACCTCAAATATATCACCAACGCCAATTTCAGTATCATCCTCCAGGCGAAATTCCGACTTAGCTATATAACTCTCAGCCTTATCGCCTACATCAACAAGAAAATAATCGTCGACGGTACCAATAATGGTACCCATGGCTACATCTCCAACGGCAACCACTTTATTATTTTCTTCCATTTCAAAGAGCTCTGCAAAACTGAGATCTTCATTACTGTCCTGGGTTGATTGTTTTAATTCTTCTGTCATGGATTTTCTCTTTTTACAGACCTGAGGCCAATGGGTTAAAGTTTACAACACTTCCACCTGATCCTCCCGGGAGGTACCAGGCAGGCCCCGTTTTCAGGCCTTAAGCGGAAGTGTTAAAAGAAAATAAGGCCACTCTCCTCCAAGGAAAGCAACCTTCACCTAATAGAACATTATTTTATATCAACTTTTTTGCGAAAGGACAACTACTTCTTCAGAAAAAATCAAGGTTTTTTTCTGATAACCGGAAACCCCTCCCTTTCCCAGCCGTAAATACCACCGGTGAGGTTATATACCTCCGGATATCCCCGGGATGATAAAAATCGACCGACCTGGTAAGCTTCATAGCTTTTTAAGCTCACCGGCCGTCACTCTTTTTCCCCCGGTACGGTCCATTTTTTTTTTGATAGCTCTTTTTACCGCCTTTATGATTATATTTTCCCCGGTTACCGGCCTGCCCTTTTGGAGGTGACAGCAAAAGAGAGTCCTCGGGCTGAATACACTCCAGTTTCCTCTCAATATATTCCTCGATTTCAGGCAGATAAAAGGCTCCTTCATCACAGGCAAAACTTACAGCTCTTCCGGCAGCACCAGCCCGTCCGGTGCGGCCTATACGATGCACATAATCCTCCGGTTCATAGGGCAGGGTGTAATTTACCACAAGAGTAATTCCCTCAATATGAATACCTCTCCCCGCCACATCAGTTGCAACCAGAACTTTGACCTGCCCCGACCTGAATCTCTCCAGCCGGGCCGCCCGCTTATTCTGCGGCACATCCCCGGAAAGCAGAAGACAGTCAATGCCATTACGTTTAAGACGATCCGACAATTTTCGGGTCTCACTCTTCATGTTTGCAAAGACAAGTATCCTCTCGTCACTGTTTTGCTTTATCAGGTTATAAAGTATCTTATATTTGTCCTCCTGAGTAGCAAGATAGACAACCTGCTCCACCGTCTCCACAGCCATCTGCTCAGGTTCCGCCTCAACCATTATCGGCTGCACAGACCACTGCATGGCAAGACGCCTGACATCTTCGGGCACGGTTGCTGAAAACAACATTGTCTGCCGCTCTCCGCGGGCTGGAAGCCTTCCGACAATCCTGCGCACATCGGGAATAAACCCCATATCAAGCATACGATCCGCTTCATCAAGAACAAGGATCTTACAGTTACCAAGGGAGAGCACACCTTTACCGAGAAAATCGAGAAGACGTCCCGGAGTAGCGATAACTACATCGCATCTCTTCCGGCGCAGACTGTCCATCTGTTTCTGATAGTCAACGCCGCCATATACAGGAAGAACCGTAATGTCACAGTAGTTCGCCAGGCCCTGACCATCCTTGGCAATCTGCATGACCAGTTCCCGGGTTGGTGCCAGAACCAGAGCCCCGACTCCTTTTTTTCCGCCATTTTCTCTCTGTCGCAGCAGACGGGAGATAATGGCGATAAGAAAAACAGCACTCTTTCCCGTTCCGGTATTGGCCTTGCCGATAAGATCTTTACCGGCAAGCACATCCTCCAGAGCCTTCCCCTGTATAGCCGTGCAATATTCAAAGCCCTGATTAAAGATAGCTCTCATCACCGGCAGAGGGATATTAAAATCATGAAACCGGATTTTCCCTTCCGCCGGATCCACCTGGAAACTGTCCAGGGCCCAGGAACTCTTTTTTTTCTTCCTTCGCGGTGCTCTGTATTTGGTGCTCCCGCTCTCCTTGTCAGGTCTCTTCTCCGGCGGCTTTTCAGCAGTCGCCGGACCTCTGTCCGCAGCAATTGCAGTCTGTGCCGGGAGTTCCTCTTTTTTTCTGTTCTTTGCGCCCAGCATCCTGCCCATCTTTAATTTTCCAGTCTGCGCCAGACTTTTAATCTTATTTCCGGCAGAGACGATATTTTTTTTAATCATAAAAGTTCCCGGTTATACACTTATTGAAAGCAGTATCGATTGATGGTGTCGTAAAAAGTCTTCATCTTGTTCGTTGCTACGATATGAAGGTTTTTGTTTATCCATCGAAAATGAAGTTTTTACGAACTTATCATCGATTGACAGGGGATAGAAAAGAAAAAAGCAAGACATTGTTCAAGTTCCGCCCGGAAACATAAACGAATGGAGAAAACCGGTTTTTACAGATATCGGTGAATGGACTTTTATCTCTATCCCCCTGAAAGAAACCAGGAGGATGATAAGCAGGACAGGAAACAGTGGAACGCTACTCTTTACCGGCGATACGAAGTTCCTCCATCAGCCCCCCGAACAGATCCTCATATTCCGGTATTGCCTTTCTCAGTACAGTCCCTATATAAGGGATTTCCGCGTCATTGACAACAACATTTGCAGAACAGGCCAGCGCCTGAAGATCATAGAGAGTTTCAAATTCCTTCCCGATCAGTACATAAAGCATATATCTGCGCCGACTCATGCCGATTTTCCGCATATACTGATGGAATTTACCTGTCTCGATACCACCCTGTTCAAATCTGCTGTGCAGTATAATTCCGGCGTAATTGACAAACTGCATCTTGCTGATTGCCTCCTCTGCGGAAGATGGCATTTCCACCCGGTAACCCAGTTTTTTTGTTGCTTCAACAACAGTTTCCCTGCCCTCCATCTCGGGCATAAGGATCAAGGCCTGCGGAATATCCTCCACATCCTCCCTATCTTCAAACACACCTTCCCTCAACCACGCGATATCGGGAGATGCAGGAGCCTGCAGTCCCTGGCTGCCGGAGTTCAGTTGACTGTTGTCAATGCCGAAAGGAGTTTGACACCCGGTACATTTGATTTTAATTTTCCTGCCGGGACCCAGTTTACTCAGACTTTCCTGGATTTTGGCACTCATTTTAAGCTGTTTACCACAATGGGGACATTTCACTATCATTGCGACCTCGTGCTCATTTTTTTACCGGCCATTATAACCATATTCATCTTTATTGGCTTCCATTGCCAGATCAGACAGAGAGGTAGTTGCCTCACCCCGCTCCGACTTCAGGCGATCAACTCCACGATTCATCTCATTACGCTGTGAACAGTAGATCATGGCGCTCTGCTCTGTAATATGGCCACGGCTGTATAATTCGAGAAGATGCTGATCAAATGTACGCATATCCAGGGCAGAACCCTCTTTTATAATATTATAAAAGGTCTTGTCTTCAGTCTCTCCCTGGAGGATTAGATCCTTTACCCTGAGACTGGTACAGAGGATTTCCATAGCAGCAACACGCCCTCCCCCTACTTTGGGCAGAAGGCGCTGCCCCACAATCCACCTGATGGTATCCACAAGCCTGTTGCGTATCTGAGGCTGCTCCTCTCTTGCAAACATGCCGAGGATTCGGTTTATGGTCTGCCCGGCATCAATTGTATGCAGAGTGGAAAGAACCAGGTGACCGGTCTCTGCAGCTGTTAAACCGATCTCCATGGTCTCCCGGTCACGCATCTCACCCACCAGGATAACTTTCGGAGCCTGTCGCAGGGCAGCACGCATACCAGAGGAAAAACTGCTGAAGTCATTACCAAGCTCACGCTGATTAAACGTTGATTCACGCTGGGGGTGAACATATTCGATGGGATCTTCCAGAGTAACGACGTGGACCGAGCGCTGATGGTTGATCCGGTCAAGCAGAGCTGCCAGAGAAGTGGTCTTACCTGTACCGGTGGCCCCGGTGAAAAGAATAAGGCCATTCAACTCACCCGCCATTTTGCCAAAAGCATCGGGGAACTGCATACTTTCAATGGATGGAATATCGGTTTCAAGTTTCCTCAGAACAGTAGTAAAGTACCCTTTCTGAGTAAAAATATTCACCCTGAAACGAGCCTTTTCACTAAGAGAATACGAGAGATCGCAGGATCCGGTCTCAACCAGGTTTTTCAGCAACCGTTTATTGTTCCCTATAAGATTAAGAGCAAAAGTTTCAGTCTGAAACGGCGTCAATTCCTCAACCGGGGGTGTAACCTCAACAGAAGCAAGCTCTCCTGCTGACTCCACCTGCAACGTCTTGCCCACGGTGATATTCAGATCAGAGACATTGCTGTGAGATTCCAGCATGGTGGCTATCCAATAATCAATTTCCGTCTTCTTCATTCTCTTCTCCTGAAAAAAGTACAGCCATATACGTGATATCGAAGTCTACGCTTATCTGCGAGCATTATTTTTTTGAAAACAACAAGGAATTTGGGCAAAATGCATTCCCGGATAGACTCCTAGCGAATAATGTAACTGAGCTTGAGTGGCAATCAAGTTAAATTAAGGTGCCATAGAACAGGGTTTCATAGTATATTGTCTCTAAAATACTAAGAGTTACAAGCTTTTTTTTACTTTTTCCACACATTTCTCACTCTTACACAAGCAGGATTTCAACATTTCGGAGCAAATTTATGGCAATTCCACTTCGCAGCGCAACAACCACCGAGGGTCGAAGAATGGCTGGGGCACGCAGTCTCTGGCGGGCAAATGGTGTTAAGGAAGATCAGTTCGGCAAGCCTATTATCGGTATCGTCAACTCATTTACTCAATTTGTCCCCGGCCACGTCCACCTCCACGAGATAGGCCAGCAGGTGAAAAAAATAATTGAGAATGCAGGATGCTTTGCTGCTGAATTCAACACCATTGCCATTGACGACGGTATTGCCATGGGTCACTCCGGCATGCTCTACTCCCTCCCGTCCCGTGAGTTGATTGCCGACAGCGTCGAATATATGTGCAATGCCCATACGGTGGATGCAATGATCTGCATCAGCAACTGTGACAAGATAACCCCCGGTATGCTCATGGCGGCAATGCGCCTCAATATCCCGACCATTTTTGTTTCAGGCGGACCAATGGAGGCGGGTGTCGATGGAGACAAACGGTATGACCTTGTAGACGCCATGGTAATGGCCGCCGACAGGGAGGTGGATGATGAAACAGTTGAAAGAGTTGAGCGCTGTGCCTGCCCCACCTGCGGTTCCTGTTCTGGTATGTTCACCGCAAATTCCATGAACTGTCTCAACGAAGCCCTGGGCCTTGCTCTGCCCGGCAATGGAACCGTGGTGGCCACCCATGCCAACCGCCGACTCCTCTTTGAAAAAGCCGCGAAGCGGATCGTTGAAATGGCTTTTTCCTGGTACAGGGAGGAGGACAGTTCCGTACTCCCCCGGACCATCGCCGGCAGGAGTGCCTTCCTCAACTCCATGACTCTGGATATTGCCATGGGAGGTTCCACGAATACTGTCCTTCACCTGCTGGCAATAGCCAATGAAGCCGGGGTCAACTTCAGTATGACAGATATTGACGATCTCTCCCGCAAAGTTCCCAATCTATGCAAGGTTTCACCATCCTCAAGCTATCATATCGAAGATGTCAACAGGGCCGGAGGAATTATGGGCATTCTGGGTGAACTTGACCGGGGCGGTCTCATCGACACATCAGTCAATCGGGTGGACAGTCCCAGCCTCAAGAACACCCTCGACCAGTGGGATATTTGCAGAAACGGCCACAGTGCAGCGGCGAAAGAACTCTATCTCAGTGGCCCCGCTTCAGCGGGTAAAAACCTTGTCATGGGCTCACAAAACCGTATGTATGAAGAGGCAGACCTTGACAGGGAAAAAGGCTGCATACGAGATCTTGCACACTGTTACAGCAGGGATGGCGGACTGGCTGTACTTTACGGAAATATCGCCGAAAACGGCTGCATTGTAAAAACAGCAGGTGTTAACCCTTCAATTTTCACCTTCCAGGGAAAAGCCAGAGTATATTCTTCCCAGGATAGTGCATGCGACGCCATTCTCCAGAATCAGATTACTGAGGGAGACATTCTTGTCATCCGTTACGAAGGGCCGAAAGGCGGACCGGGTATGCAGGAGATGCTTTATCCGACCTCCTACCTGAAAGCCAGCCACCTTGGTGAGAAATGTGCACTGATTACAGACGGCCGTTTTTCTGGCGGGACCTCCGGTCTCTCCATAGGCCATGTCTCCCCGGAGGCTGCTGCTGGCGGGGCTATTGCTCTGATAGAAGAGGGGGATATAATCGAAATCGATATCCCTGAGCGTAAAATCAGCCTTGCCGTTTCAGAGGAGGAACTTGGGTTAAGACGCAAAAAGGAAGAAGAAAAAGGAGCAGCTGCATTCACTCCAACGGACAGGAACAGAGAAATTTCTCCGGCCCTGAAGGCATACGCAATCTTCGCCGCCTCCGCAGATAAAGGCGCCATTCGGATCATCCCCGAATAAAAAGAGTTTTAAGGCAGGCAGAAAAATCTTTTCTTTACTTGTGCAATTTAATATTTATAGGAAAGAGCATTATTTATTTTTCAACAGACACAGGAGTAATTCTTGAAACCGACAGACATCAAAGACCCTGAATATTTTCACAAAGTCATTGACTGCCAGTTTGCCTGCCCGGCCCACACACCGGTGCCGGAGTATATTCGGCTGATCAGTCAGGGCAGATATGATGAAGCATATGAGATCAACTGGCAGTCCAACGTCTTTCCCGGCATCCTCGGAAGAATTTGTGACCGGCCATGCGAACCGGCCTGCAGGCGTACGCGGGTTGAAGAAACTCCAGTGGCCATCTGCAGACTGAAAAGAGTTGCAGCCGACAATAAAAGCAGTGCTGCCGATTTTACCCCGGAAGTACCCGGACAGAAAAACGGCAAAAAAACAGCCCTTATCGGTGGTGGTCCCGCCTCTCTCACCGTGGCCCGGGATCTGCTGTTACTGGGATATGAAATAGACCTCTATGATGATCAGTCAAAAGCGGGTGGCTTTGTACGCACCCAGGTTCCATCCTTCCGCTTGCCGGAAAAAGTCCTTGACGAGGAAATTAATCGTATCCTTGACATGGGCGTGAACACCTTTTTCAACACCTATATAAATGATATCGGAGAAATCATTGACAAAGGCTATGACGCTATTTTTATCGGCACAGGAGCCCCCCGGGGACGTGATCTCCCCGATCTTCCCGGCAGAAATGAAGGTGACGAATCAATATTTATCGGCATTGAGTGGCTTGCCGCAGTTCTTTACAGGCATGTTACATCAGTGCCGGAGAAGGTGATTGTTCTCGGCGGCGGAAATACTGCAATGGACTGCTGCCGCACGGCCAGAAGATTGGGCGGCGAGGATGTAAAGGTATTTGTCCGCAGTCCGAGAAAGGATATGAAAGCTTCTCCATGGGAAATTGAAGATGCGGAAGAAGAGGGAATTCCGGTTATCGATAATCACTCCCCCCTTGAGTTTGTAATCAAAGACGGCAAACTGGCCGGTGTCAATTTTGACAGAATGAGCGCCACCTACGACAGCAACGGGAAGCGGACACTTGTCTCCACCGGAGAGGAACCTCTCTTTGTTCCCTGCGACCTGGTTCTCCTGGCGGTCGGTCAACAAAACGCACTCCCCTGGATCTCCGCTGACAGCGGTATCGAGATGAGTGACAGAGGCCTTCCTGCCGTTGACCTGACTACCCATCAATCCTCTGTCGCAAATATCTTTTTCGGCGGAGATGCTGCCTTTGGTCCTCAGAACGTGATCACCGCCGTCGCCCACGGTCACCAGGCCGCAATATCAATCGATCTATTCTGCCGGGGAAAGGATCTGGACGACAGGGAACCTCCTTCAACAAGCCTGACCGGACAGAAACTGGACATGCATGAGTTGCTGTACGACAGCGGCATATCAGACGACAAACGTTCTGCTGTACCCACCATGGACAGGGTGAAATCGCTGCATGACCGACTGCTGGAAGTTGAACTTGGTTACGGCAGAAAAACCGGCCGTAAAGAGGCGATGCGCTGTCTGAACTGTGACATGCAGACCGTTTTTGATTACTCAACCTGCATCGAATGCGATGCCTGCGTCGATGTCTGCCCCGTGTCATGTATAAATTTCATCGAAAACGGCGAGGAAGACGACCTCAGGAGCCGTTTATCCGCACCGGCTGACAACCGCAGTCAACCTCTCTATGTCTCTGACCTGCTCCCTACCGACAGAGTAATGGTGAAAGACGAAAATGTCTGTCTGCACTGTGGTCTCTGCGCCGAACGGTGCCCGACATCCTCTTGGGAAATGATGAAATTTACCTATAACTCTGCACAGGCTGGTAAAAAATGAACAAAATAGAACGAATAAATGACTTTGTGATTCGCTTCTGCAATGTAAATGGCTCCGGTTCCGCCAGCGCCAATAATCTCTTTGCCAAAGCCATTTTCCGCCTTGGTGTTCCGGTGAGCCCGAAAAACATCTTTCCCTCAAACATTCAAGGGTTGCCCACATGGTATGAGGTGAGGATAAATGAGGATGGATTCCTCGGCAGAAGAGGAGGTATTGACATTACAGTGGCTGTCAACAGCCAGACGCTCTATGGGGATTATATGGATGTGCGGCCGGGCGGGTACTTTATTTACGACTCGACCAAACCGCTTCCGGAAAAATTCCAGCGCGACGATATCAGTGTAATCGGTATCCCGCTCACCACTCTCTGTAATGAAGCATTCAGCAACCCGAAACTGAGACAGCTGCTGAAGAATATTATCTACGTAGGGGTTCTCTCCTCCCTGCTCGACCTTGACTTTTCCGTACTGACAGAAGCCATAAAAAAACAGTTCAAAAAGAAACCAAAACTGGCGGAGCCCAATATACTGGCCCTGGAAATCGGTTTTTCCTATGCCGAGGAGCATTACCCTGACACCTGCAGGCTCTCCGTCAGAAAAAGCGACAAACTGACTGACGAAATAATGATGGATGGCAACAGTGCCCTTGGCCTTGGAGCTGTTTACGCCGGTGCCACGGTAACCGGCTGGTACCCGATAACCCCTTCCACTTCAGTCATTGAAGCCTTTGAAAAATATTCAAATCTCTACAGAATCGAAGAAGAGACCGGCAGGAAGAAGGTTGCCATCATTCAGGCTGAAGATGAACTTGCCGCCATCGGCATTGTCATCGGTGCCTCCTGGAATGGTGCACGCTCTTTTACCGCAACCTCCGGCCCGGGCATCTCCCTTATGGCGGAACTGCTTGGTCTGGCCTACTTTGCCGAAATCCCGGTGGTTCTTATAGATGTTCAGCGAACAGGGCCATCTACGGGAATGCCTACCAGAACACAGCAGTCCGACCTGCTGTCCTGTGGTTACGCCTCCCACGGCGACACCAAAAACATCCTTCTCTTCCCCTGTGATCCGAAAGAATGTTTTGAAATGGGGGCTGACGCTTTTGATCTGGCTGAACGTCTGCAAACTCCAATTATAATTATGAGCGATCTTGATCTTGGTATGAACGACCATATCTCGGCACCAATGCGCTGGAACAATAAACGGAAATATGATCGCGGAAAAGTTCTCAGTGCTGACGATCTCGAAAACCTGAAGGAAACATGGGGACGCTACCTCGATGTTGATGGCGACGGCATCTGTTATCGCACGCTTCCCGGGAGCCATCCAACCAGGGGTGCCTATTTCACCCGGGGTACCTCCCACAATCAATATGCCGCCTATACCGAGGAGAGCAGCGAGTATGAGGCGAATATGAAACGTCTGCTTGTCAAATGGCAGACAGCGCAGACACTCGTTCCGGAGCCACGAATAAAAATAAAGGATCCTGAATACAACACAGGGCTTATATTTTACGGGACATCCACCCATGCCGCCTATGAATCTATCAGCCGATTCTCCCGGGAGGGTCTGCCAATAAACAGTATGCGCGTAAGAGCCTTCCCCTTCCAGGATGAAGTGATCGATTTCATCAACAACCACAAAACTGTTTTCATCATTGAACAGAACCGGGACGGACAGCTGCGCACAATGCTGATCAATGAAGGCAACATTGACCCGGCAAAACTTCAACCAATCCTGAACATTGACGGCCTGCCTGTTGCGGCTGATTTTATCACCCGCGCCATTCATGCCAGCGGCTTTATACCCACTCCTGAATCATTACAGGAACAGCACACCACTGGAGAGAAGCAATGAGCTATTCACGCCCCGGTTTCCGCCACCCCAACGAACCTGCAAATGATGCCGGTTATACCCGCAGAGACTACGAAGGAGCAGTATCCACACTCTGTGCCGGCTGTGGACATGACTCAACAACCAATGCGATTATCCAGGCCTGTTTTGAGCTTAACGTCGAACCCCACAGGGTCGTCAAGGTATCGGGGATAGGCTGTTCCTCTAAAACCCCCGCCTATTTCCTTGGAAAATCACATGGTTTCAACTCAGTCCATGGTAGAATGCCCTCCATAGCTACAGGAGCGAACATGGCAAACCGGGATCTATTATATATCGGGGTTTCCGGAGATGGTGATACCGCCTCCATCGGTATGGGCCAGTTTGCCCACGCATTAAGACGTAACCTCAATCTCAACTATATCTGCATGAATAATGGCTGTTACGGCCTGACAAAAGGGCAGGACTCGGCCACAGCTGACAGAGGATCTGCAGGAAAAAAGGGCGTGCCAAACCCCTATGAGTCGATAGACCTCTGTGAACTTGCCATAGAACTCGGTGCAAGTTTTGTGGCCAGGGGATTCTCAGGAGATAAAAGGCAGCTGGTTCCCCTGATAAAAGGAGCCATGGCCCATAATGGACTGGCATTCATCGATGTCATCTCTCCCTGTGTCACTTTTAATAACACCAGCAGTTCAACCAAGAGTTACCACTATGTACGTGAACATATCGAAGCCACCAACGCCTTTGACTTTGTTCCTCTGCAGCAGGAAATTCTTGCCCACTACGAGGAGGGAACCTCCCAGGAAATAACAATGCACGACGGCAGTATTATCCATCTGCATAAAGCGGATTCCAGCAAAGATGTCACCAACCGGCTAAAAGCGGTAAACAGCCTTGAGAAGGAAAAGGAAAAGGGCAGACTGCTCACCGGAATTCTCTATGTCAACCCTGAGATCGAGGAGACCCACGACATCATCAACTCTACCCTGCGACCACTGAATACTCTGACGGAAAAGGATCTCTGTCCCGGTGAAGAGATACTTGAAGCGATTAACTCCGCCTTGCGATAATGACAGCGTGGCAAAACCTCCTGCCGTGGTTTTGAAAGCGTTAGCATCATTGTGAAATTCATTCCATAGCCATTGTATAAAAGGTTCCTGTGCTGAATATTTTCAAACAGATTCTCACCTCCCGCGTCTATGAGGCGGCAATTGAGACCCCTCTCGAAGAAGCTGCGGTCCTCTCAGCAAGAATGAACAACCGGATTCTTCTGAAAAGAGAGGACAAGCAGCCTGTTTTTTCCTTCAAAATCCGCGGTGCATATAATAAAATTGCCCACCTCACCCCGATGGAAAGGTCGAAGGGAGTAATAACAGCCTCGGCGGGGAACCATGCACAGGGTGTGGCGTTTGCCGCAAAAAAACTTGGTATTGATTCCCTTGTTGTGATGCCTGAAACGACACCGGGTATAAAAGTGGAAGCGGTGCAGAATTTTGGTGCCACGGTAGTTCTACATGGACATAACTACTCTGAAGCAGCCGACCATATGCAGTCACTCATCCGGGAGACCGGTATGGTCTATATCCACCCGTTTGATGATGAACTTGTCATCGCCGGCCAGGGCACAGTAGCCGATGAGCTGCTTCGCCAGAATCCGGGTCGACTCGATGCAGTTTTCATCCCCGTGGGCGGAGGCGGCCTCATAAGCGGCATGGCCGCATATATAAAAACTTTACGACCGGAGATAAAGGTAATTGGAGTTGAACCTGCAGACAGTGATGCCATGTATCAATCCCTTGCCGCTGGTCGAAAAGTCTGCCCTGACTTTGTCGGGATTTTTGCTGACGGTGTGGCTGTGCGGGAAGTTGGAGACCTCACCTTTCAACTCTGCCTCAAATATGTAGATGATATTATTCGGGTTAGTACGGATGAACTTTGCGGTGGAATCAAGGCCATCTACCAGGCAACCAGGAGCATAGTTGAGCCCGCAGGCGGCCTTGGAGCAGCGGGCCTGCTGAAATATATCCATAACACCGGCTGTGAAGGCATGACCCTGGCAGCTGTCAACTCGGGCGCCAACATGAACTTTGAGCGGCTGCGCTATGTTGCGGAAAGAACACTTATCGGAGAAAAGCAGGAGGCTCTCTTTGCAGTTACCATCCCTGAAAAGCCGGGAAGCCTGAAAACGTTCTGTAAGGATATGATCGAAGATCGCAATATCACGGAATTCAACTACCGGTTGTCAAACCGGAAGCATGCACATGTTTTCGTTGGTATCTCTATCCGGGAAGAGAAGGAACGATTCAGTTTTGCAGACAAACTCAGCCGCTCAGGCTATAAAAATCTGGATATTACCGACAACGATCTGGCCAAGACCCATATTCGCTATATGGTCGGCGGGCGTTCGAAAGTCGTTGAAGGTGAACGCCTGTTCCGCTTCTGGTTCCCCGAGACACCCAACGCTCTCACCCGTTTTCTTGAGGCAACACGGGGGCACCATAACATTTCACTTTTTCACTACAGGATGCAGGGTGGTGATTTCGGCAGGGTACTGATTGGCCTGGAATGCCGGCAAGGCACTGCCAGAGAGCTGAAAAAGCAACTTGATAACCTCGGTTATCGGTATCAGGAGGAGACTGATAACCCGGTCTATGAACTCTTTCTCTAGAAAAGCCTTCGAAGCAGCTGTGCCGATTTTTCAGTTTCACGATCTCAGCCCTTTAAAAACCACGGATTTCTCCCACCAGTAAGTATTTCCGCTCCCGTTTCCGTAACCAGCAGTGTATGTTCAAACTGGGCGCTCAGAGCCAGGTCCTCTGTTACCGCTGTCCAGTTATCAGGCCAGATCCTGCATCCAGGACTGCCGCTGTTAATCATCGGCTCTATTGTAAAAGTCATCCCCTCTTCTATCAGCGCCTTATTGGCCGGTTCATAAAAATGTGCCACATATGGCGTCATATGAAAAGTCCCACCGATTCCATGACCGGTGAATTCGCGCACAACACTATAACCGTGTTTAACAGCATGATTTTCAATAACCCGGCCAATTTCACTGAACAGCTGCCCCGGTCGGACAACATCTATGCCCATCAGCAAACACTCCCAGGTAACCTGCACAAGGGAGAGAGCTTCCCTGCTTACCCTGCCGACAGGGACAGTTTCCGAACAGTCACCATGCATGCCATCAATATAAATGGTAACATCACAGTTAACTATATCTCCCTCCAGCAGCTTTCTGCTGTCGGGAATGCCATGAACCACTACTTCATTCACTGAGGTACAGAGTGATTTCGGGAACCCCATATAATTCAACGGGCTGGGATAGGCCCCCCTGGATGTTGCGGCATGGTGAGCGATTTCATCAAGAGCATTAGTGGTTATACCCGGTTCAACGGCTGCAAGTACAGTATCAAGTACCTCTCTTGCAATTTGGCCCGCATGGCGCATTCCTGATATTTCCCCTTCCGACTCCTTCCTGCAGGATCGTCCCCGGCCTCCCGGCGTCCCCGTCCCGGCATATTCAGGAACGGCTATTTCTCCTGGAACCTGAAGTAAAGGACTTATTTTACCTGCCGTAACAGTTGGCTTCCGGCCCTGCCCGCCTGCCGTATCCGGAGGAGCTGTTTCCCCGCTTTCATCAGATCGTAAATGGCATTTTTTATATTTTTTCCCGCTATTGCACCAGCAGGGGTCATTCCTTTTCGGCCGCTTCATCACCATCTCCCGTTCCGTTTATCTTGTGCCGGTATTGTCTTTTCCACGCGATGTTCCATGGTTCCCACTGTAATGCACCAGAACTCGCCGGTTGTCAAATAATATTCCTCACTTCATCTGCTCCCTCCTTCCCAACAGAGAGAACTTCCCCTTATTCTCCATGCAGATACCACAGGTTGCCCAGCATTTCCCGCCAGTGAAAACCAGCCAGGCCAGAGATTCAGAGAATAAGCAGCAGACATTCTTACAATCACGCAGATTGCCGGAAGAATTAATCAGCTCTTTCCCCTTTCAATAACCCGAATAAATCGAAAATTTAAAATGATTGGATAAGTGCCATGGTGCTATATCATGGGCATATAATTTCAAAATACCTTTCTCAATTTCTTGTTTTTTATTGCAGAAGTACTGGAGTAAGGCACTAA
>JAFDME010000190.1 GCA_019306075.1 Deltaproteobacteria bacterium
AAACGTTTCGACCCATATTTACCACGGAAACAGGTTAAGCGGCCGTAGTCATTGACGCCCCGTTTTTTTTCGTAGACGTAATTTCTGGTGAGAAATTAAAATTCTCAGTTCTTTATAATGTCAAGAGCAAGTATATCCTTCTTGCCAATCCTTTCGAGCAACTCTTTTTGTTTCTCTGTAGAGAGACTCTTTTTATAAGTTGATAAGTCTGCACTCTCAATTTTAATGCGGTCAATCATGCAGCTGGACAATTCAGAATACAGTCTTTCATGTGCCACGATATTTTCTGTTAGCGTTCCCGTATTCTCATGAAGCCGTAAAGTGAGGGTACGATTAATAAGGTGTGACAAAACACATATTGTAAAATGAGCTTTGACGTGGATTTCTTTCCATACATGAACTGGTGATACTTCCGCAAATGATTTGATATCTCTAAAAGCCGACTCGATTACAACCTTTTCCCGGTAAGGAGCTATAGCTGATTCTGGGGAGATTTTAAAAGGCTCACCCTCCTTCTCAGTATGATTGGTTACGAGTAGCCAGAAACCGTCAAGCCTACCTGCCTCTAACATGTTGGCCTCATTTACATTTATAGTTCCCAAGTAACTGCGAATTTTTTGCTCTGAGCCATCCTTTATTGTACGTTTCAAATGTTGTATTTTCAAACTTACATCTACAAATTTGGTCAATTTAAATTTTCTAATTCCGTCTTTGAATCTATGATCAGTAGCTTTTCTTTGTCGAGACCTTTTTGCACCATTTAATTCCGAATTCAGATTATCAACGAATGCTCTGAAATTTACAACGGCTTGTTCTCTGGCCTTGCGCTGGTCCTTGAACAGTTGCGGATTGAAGCAAAGAATGTAGCGTCGTTTTCCTTCTACTTTAGCTTCTTGATAATATGTGTTGTTGTTAAGTTTTGTGAAATTTTTAAGATCATTAGCCTGTGCATCAACATTCTTAAAATCAAGGAATGAAAATATTCCAAAATCGATACCAGTTATTCCTTCCAATTGGCTTTTGTCCATTGCCGAAATGTACTTGATCTGTTCCCCCTCGATCAGAGAAAGGTTGTCGTCAGAAACCATTCCTCGATCAAAAACCAATGTTGTATCAATGGTTTTAAAACGACTTTTCAAACGACGTATTAGCCAGGTAATTGTATTTGCATCAGCAGTTCCACCAGGCAACACATCCCAATAAAATGGCAACCCGTCCTTGTTAACGACAATGGCCAAAACGACGTGATTTTGATATCCTTCTTTGCAATGCCCCCATTTCATCAAAGTACACCGAGACCCAGTAAAAGTGGTGCTTGAAAGATCATAAAAAACAGATTCCATCGAATTAGGATATTTGAGAGCAATTGTCCTAAAAAGATGCTCGCAGATAGATTCCTTGAGAATCTCAATGGCATCCAGCTCTCTAAAGATACGAGATGAATTGATCAATTCGGAGTCCACATCAAGTAACCAGGGCAATGCGGTACTTGAAAACCATTCCGGGATTTTTGATTTGCAGACAGGATCAATGCACCGGTTGACACTTAGAATCCGAGCAATTTTTGCGAGACTGACATCTCGTATTCCATTGTCATTAAATATTGCATCGAGACTCCAGAAGTCCCAAATGGAACTTGCCACAGCAACATCGAGATACCCGAAATGATCAGTAACAACAATGTCATCACATGTTGCCAAGAAGGTGTCTGGTTTTTTTATTGTTTTAAGGACGCTTCGCCACATGTCAGCTTCTGCATCAGAAAGCTTTCCAAGCTTCAAAACTATTTCCTTTCGATTCTTTCCATCCTTTCTGTATGCACGTGCGAGACTATATGAACGGTAAGTTTTGTCTTTGTATCGACTAACTCGCCAATGAAGATGTAGCTTTGCTAAATCCATACTAAACCTATCTTAGACGTTATAAATAATACGTATATATCATATATAAGGATATATACAAGGTTTATTAATGATATTTCTTAGACGTAATAATTTTGAATCAAAAAACATATTTGACGATATATCAGTGGGTTAGATTAAGTCAGTAGTAGGAAAGTGGTAAATATGGGTTAAAATGCTGAGATAAGCGTGATGCCTGCTATGGCAAGAATAACCCCTGAGAATTGGATCTTTTGTATCCTTTCGCCTGTGATAACCGCTGAAAGGATAATGGTAACTGCTGGATATAGAGAGCTTATGACAGCAACCTGGCTGAGCATTCCTTTTGAGGTTGCCACGGCAAAACAAAATGCTGCCATGGTATCCATGACTCCCATTAGAAGAAGAGGGGGAAATTGAACTTTGCCAATTCTTATGGTAATTTTTGCAAAAAATAGCAGGGGAATCAAAATAATGAGTGTGGATGATCTCATGATCATGGATGCCCAGATCGGATGATGAGTACATGCCGTATCCATTGTTATAAAATAGAGTCCCACAAAAAATGCCGAACCCACAGCAAGTCCGACTCCTCTGGTGAGTTTTCTCTTCTTTCTTTTTGGATCATTTTCCATGACAGCCATTAATGAACCCAAAATGGCAATAGCAATACCCAAACTGCATAAACCGGAAAGAGTATCGCCAGAGATAATTCCCCAGATAACAGGTAGAATAACACCTGTCGCACTAATGGGAGCCAGAATGGACATGGTCCCCACAGCAAGGCTGCGGTATAACAAAAACATGGCAATAACCCCTATGATACCTGCCGGAATGGCCCAGAGAAGTAGTGGATCATCAGGCAAAGGGGAATTTAACGACAAAATAATTATACCAAGAAGAAAAGTCCCCATAAGCGAGGAGATCATCAAAATACTGAGTGTGGGCAGGCTTCGGCTTTTGAGGCCTCCTATAAAATCTGCAATGCCCCAGCCGAAACAGGCAAATATGGATAATGTAATCGGTAACACTTGCGGGTCCTTATGAGTATTTGTAATTAAATAGTTCTTTTTCTTGTTTTAAAAATAGTTTAAAGTTATAAATTAGTAAAATTAATCTTTATTATATATTGAATAACTATTGATTATGCTACCTGATTTAAACAGATTAAAAGTATTCTACCACGTCTATTCATTGCAAAGCATGAATATGGCGGCAAAAAATCTTCATCTTACCCAGCCGGGTGTAAGCCAGCATATAAAGAAACTTGAAGTTGAGATAAAAACTGATTTGTTTATCAGACGGCACAAAAAAATTATCCCCACCCGGGCAGCAGATCAATTGTTTGACATGGTAAAACCATTTATTGAAACTATAGACAGTAAAATCAAAAATATCTCAAGACCAATGAATCAGCCCTATGGATTACTCAGAATTGGTGCACCACTTGAATTTGGAAAGACATATTTTCCTGCTATTTGTCATGCCTTTAGAGAAAAATACAACCAGGTGACCTTTAAAATCAAGCTTGAAGAGCCGGACCGGCTCTTGGATATGTTAAATATGGGTTTGCTTGACTTTGTGGTGATTGATTATTTTTCGGCCAAAGATCAGTTTTTTGGAAGACCCGAACACTGCCAAATAGACCTTCTAACAGAAGAAATTTTTGTTTTGGCAAGTTCAAAAGAGTATTTTGAAAATAAGATGAAAAAAAAGACTTCATTTGAAATGCTTGTGTCAATGGATTTTATTACAGATGAACACGAACCCGTTATTCTGAAACATTGGTTCTGGCATTATTTCAAGAAATCAATTCCAAGTGTTAATATCATCATGGCCATTGAAAGCCATCAGGCACTCTTAAACTGTGTCAGGCTTGGAATGGGGCTTGCCATTACAGCAGAACATCTGATCTGGAATGAAATTGAAACAGGGGAAATAATTCCGATTTTTCCAACAAAGAAAAAAGTGATTAATAAAATTTCCCTTGTACAGCTCAGAGACAAGAAGCCTACTTTGACTGAAGAGACGTTCCAAGCCTTTTTGAAAAAACAGATAAAGGCCAAAAAAATACCCAGGAAGCCTGCTTGAACTTATTTGTTAAATGAACCCGATTTATCGGGTGAGTTGGCATAAAATTAGCTTAACATAGTCTCCAAATTTTTGAGGAAGGATCAGCACCGATCCCGTCTGGTTTATTGAAATATTTTAGACCTTCATTAAACCAATCGGTCGCAGAAAGTGTACTATCTTTATCCATTATATTCCTTTCTATAACGTTTTAAGTTAACCCAGAGCGGCACAAAGCCCTTCAATCAGCTGGTCGATCTCATCCTCAGTTGTGTAGTGGAGGAATGATAATCGTAGAACACCGGTGTCAATGGGTATGTTCATCCCCATTAACGGGCGGACACCGTAAAAATGTCCTTGACCCACCATCAGTTTTTTTTCTGTCAGTATTCCAAATATCTCATCAACTGATTTCTTTTTGGGTACAATGGATACGGTTGGTACCCGCCGTGTTATATCATCCGGTCCGGCAATGTAAATATCATCTCGCTGACGCAGCCATTCAAGCAGCTTTGCCAGCAAACGTGTCTCATGATCCTGGAACAGTTTTTTCAGATGCCTTCCTTTTTGTGCCGGATCAACTGATTTGGAAAAATGGTGTTCATAAACCGTATCAAGATACTGAGCCACTCCGGAAGCAGCTGCGATCTGGGCATGGTCAGGGCCGGCCGGCAGCATCTTTTTTCGAATAATGTCTTCATTAAAAAAATGACCCTGATTGGGCAACTTAGCCATGATCTCTTTTTTGATGGTCATGAGCCCGAGATGCGGTCCCCATGTCTTGTAAAGGGAAAACAGGTAAATATCCACCCCCAATGACCCAATGTCCGGCAGGCCATGGGGAGCATAGGCCACCCCGTCTACAACAGTGCAGATATCTGCATTTTTTGCCTTTGATACAATATCTGCCACGGGATTGACATGACCGATTATATTGGAACAGTGCGGGAATGCCAGCAACCTGGTGTTAGATGACAACAAGGCATCCAGATCATCCGGGTTCAATATTCCTGTCCTGGGATCAACGCGCCATTCCTTGATCACGATGCCTGTTTTTTCAAGACGTCTCCAAAATCCGGCATTGGCCTCATGGTCCTGGTTGGACACCACGATTTCATCCCCCTGGTTCCACAGCTCCCGGAAGGCCTGGGCCAGAACATACAGATTCTGAGTGGTTGACGGGCCAAACTGGACGTTATCTTCGCTGACGTTAAGGTATGCGGCCAGCCGGCTGTAGGACTCATCCATTGCCGCCCCTGCTTTTTGTGATGCCGGGTAATTATAATAGGGTTGCACCTTGGTCTTTGTATAAAAGTTTTTCAGACAGGAAATAACCTGCCGGCATGTATAAGACCCGCCTGCATTTTCAAAAAAGCCCCAACCGTTTAATGATGGCTCTTCAAATGCAGGGAATTGACTTCTTATAAATTTTGAATCCAACTGCGTCATCTTGACTCCTTATCTTTGGATTTGATCCCTTTTCTTGTTTGCCCAGGCTTCCCCCACAAAAAAAAATTCTCCTGGGTTTCCACTGCAAGTTTATCATTTAAGGACATTAACTCTGCCAATTGCCGGGGTGTCATTTTAGAAACCCTGCCAGCAAGTATCTGAGCAGGTCCGGATCTGCTGTTGCCATATCCTGCAAAACCGGAGCACTGAAATCCATGGTCTTTGTAGTATTTAAAAGCAAAAGCATTTCATTAACCTAACCTTTCTCCGATTGAACGCATTATAGACATCGAATCCCGGTGCTGACCGGCGGCAAAGTCGCCATGAACATCAAAATAACCGGTATCACCCGGTTCATTTTTTTGTTGGAATCTCAACATAAGAGGATGTTTTAATTTAGTAAATGGATCCAACCTAATTTGCCTGTTTATTATTTTGGGCTTCATGTTGAGCGTAGTTTATTCTGATTTATTGTCTGTTATCAATTATCCTTTGATATCGCTTGCAACAATTTAAGTTTAAGAGCTTCTGAATCCAGTTCTTCTTCAAGAGAGGCTGCTATAAGTTCTTTCAATAAATCTTTATCAACACTTCCGTCAGCCACATGGTAGCTAATATTTTCCATCTCTTGTAAAAATCGTTCAGCACAATAAAGGTAGCCATTTAATAATAGAAATTGGGTACACAGAACAATGGCAATTCGTTTATTTCCATCAAGGAAACAGTGAAATTTACATACACTGAAGAACAGATGAGTCAATTTATCAGCAAAAGTTGGGTAATACAGATCATTTTGGATATTGCCCAGCACACCCTCAAGCTTGCCAAGCTCAAGATGACCGATCACACCACCGCCACTTTTTTCAACAGTTTTTTTATGAATTTCAACTGCCTGCTCAATTGTAATATATTGGATATTCATGACAATTATCTGTCCTTGAGTCTTTTCAGCACATCTTTCGATTCTTCAAGCCTCTCTTCCAGTT
>JAFDME010000191.1 GCA_019306075.1 Deltaproteobacteria bacterium
CCGTTCCGAAGAAACAGCCCGCACGCTCAGATCCGGTTTCACCACAACTCTTGCAACACAGCAATCTCACTTGTATCAGGAACGTATGCTGCAGGACAGAATGGCCTTGCTGAATGGCCTTGCCCTAGAAGGTGGGAGCCTTGAGGTGAGGGGCTGGGGTTTTTATGATAATCAGCAGAGAGAGTCGGAATTTGGTCAACGTTTGCAGGAATTTATCAAGCAGAGCCGGGGGGATGAGTTTCTCTTTTCACAAAAGGTTCAGACCGGACAGCGTATTGAATTTCTTTTTCAGGCGCTGAATGAGAATACTGTCCAACCCGGTAAGATAATGATGTTTCATGATGAGTTGTCCGGGTTACTGAAAAAGCAGGCGGTGCTTGATGTTCTGCTCAACGGCTCCGGTCTCTCTCACATGGCTTTGCTGGGGGCGAAGGAGCAGATCCGGCTGAACAGCCGGCAACTGGAAATACTGTCCGCACTTCTTCTCAGCAAAATGCAGACGGTGGCCAGGCTGCTGGGATCTTCAAGGTCTGACAGCGGTGAAGCATTATTACTGGAGATTGCCAGATGTCATGCGATCAATTGCTCAATACGGCAAAAGGTATTGTTTAGCCTTGATCCATTTCCAGACAATGGTTCAACCAAGATGATTAATTTTTCCGACCCCGGGGTAATGTCCTACCTTCAGGATCTGAAGCGGCTCCTTCGGGATAAAACAGAGCAGCTGGTGGTCCAGATGAACCCCTCCGCTGTAACAAAAAGCAGTCTTCTTTATACGATAATTGAAAATGTTAACGGCAGATTGGCCGAACTTTCTTCTGCACTGGCCAGTGGTAGTCCGGTGCGGCTTGCCTCCGAGTACATGGTGCCTTCCCGCAAGGGGAGTGTAGCGTTGCACAATCCATCTCCTGCATCTCCAGTTGTCGCAGCAGCTCGTTTACTGTTGACTGAGCAACAAGTGCAGCACACCGCAAAAATCAAACAGAGTTATTCCTATCACCTGATAACAAGAAATTGTGTTAACGATCTGCAGCGCACCGTTAACAACAGTTTTTCAGGCCAGCAGGAATCGGAACAACTGCTTGGCGGATGGATCGACCCGGCAGCAGATCGGCTGGTCATCCCTTATGATTATTTTAACAAGATAAAAACTCGATATCGGGTTGAACGGGTGAATGTCTATCCTGCCAGACGGTTGGCAGATCTGGCAGCTCATTTCTCTGGGGAAAGTGGCCCGGGATTGTGGTTTCGGGAGGGGAACTCCATCACCTCTACGCTCTATCAACCCCGGACAGAGGATACCCCGTTTCTGTTTTTTACCGATAATCTGGTCTGGGCCAGGCCGCCACTCGGTCTGATTAATCTGGCCTGGGCCGCGTTGCATGTCATCGAGGGAGTATTCTATCTACCGACAGATGGTTCAGAACAGTTGTGGCAGGGGCTAAGAGGCATGTTCTACTCCCTGCCTGAATTGATATTTTTCAATATCCGAAAAGGTACTTATGGCCATGAGGATCTCTCGACCCGGACGAAAACACTGTAACGGGCAAAAGACGAGGCACCATCAGAAGAGTTTTTATGGAGCCTTATGATAGTATTAAACCCCCCGAGAAATTATCTTATCTTGATTGTTATTGCTTTTGCATCTTTATGGTCAGGATCGTTCCTGTTGGCACAGGACGTGAGTCCTGTGGCTAAGCGGGTTCTGGCCATATTTGTATTTAAACAGAGTATGCCCTGGCCATATCGTTTCGAACAAAGCCTGCGCGCAGCTTTAACTTCAAACCCCTCCTATCCCATCGAACTTGATGTTGAATACGCGGACCAATTAACATTTTCTAAAAAGGAGTACCTTTCAAAAGTAATCGATTTGTATCGATATAAGTATAAGTTCAGTAAGCAAAAGGTTGACCTGGTTCTTGTCATTGGAAATGAATTTGCGGATTTGATGCTTGAATACAGTGAGGTGTTATTTGGTGATATTCCGGTTGTATTGATCACCCTTGAACAAAAAAATAAGCCACGAAATCTTCTGAAACCAAATATGGTATCTTCGGTGTATGGATTTGATCTTGATAAAATGGGGCCGCTTATTCAGAGCCTGCTCCCCAAAACAGAAAATCTTTTTGTTATTTCAGGGGATTCTCTTACTGATAGAAAATTCAAGAATTTAGCTGCCGGGGTTTTGGCTGAATTTAATGGTCAATTTGCAGTCCACTATCTCGATGATTTTTCGGTGAAAGAGCTTCTCTTAGAAGTAACTCAATTGCCTGAAAATTCGGCAATTTTATTTCTAACAGTATTCCGTGACGCCAATGGCCAATCCTTTATTCAACGTGACCTAATGTCTAAAATTTCGGAAAAGGCCAACGCACCCACATTTGGCGTTATAGATACCTATCTGGGGCATGGAATCGTCGGGGGAAACCTGCTCAGTGCAGAAAATCAAGGGAAAAGATATGCCGAAATTGTAGAAAAAATGTTAAAAGGTGAGCCCTTAACGAATTTAAAATTCAAAGGGAAGGCCAATCAGATGATGTTTGACTGGCGGCAATTGAAACGCTGGTCAATAGACGAAGACAGACTGCCTGCAGGCAGTATTGTCCGCTACCGTGAAGCATCTGTCTGGGGGGATTACAAATGGACAATAGTTGGCGTAGGTGCAATTATATTCGCCCAGGCTTTCGCCTTGATTGGTTTGACCATACAGCATAGGAGGCGCCGCCTGGCGGAAGAGGAGTCTCAAAGGCTTCGCGATGAACGAGCCCATATATCCCGGGTGCTGGCCATGGGGGAAATTGCCGCGTCCCTGGCACACGAGCTTAACCAGCCCCTGTCGGCAATTCGGAGTTATGCACAGGCAGCCCAGCGTTTTCTCGGTAACGATCCTTCGGATCCCGATGAGGCCATAAAGGCATTGGCCGGTATTGTTGCCGGTAACAGACGTGCGGAAGAGGTGATCAAGCGGATACGAATGGCCTTGAAAAAAGAACCGTTCAAACAGTCACGCCTCGATGTCAGGGATTTAATTCAAGAGGTAATAATGCTCGTTCGCAGCAAAGCAAAAGAGCAGAATATTTTAATTAGACTTGAAATCGCTGCCGGTCTGCCACCTGTGTTCGGCGACCATATCCAGCTGCAGCAGGTTCTTTTGAATCTGATCATTAATGGTATTGAAGCTATGGCAGCTGCAGGAGGCAGTTTTCGTGAGATAGTTGTGCAGGCGTCTGGAGAAAAATCCGATGCTGTCATGATATCTGTACAAGACAGCGGTGTCGGTATTGATGAGAACCAAGAGGATCTCCTGTTTGATGCGTTTTATACTACAAAATCAGAGGGTATGGGAATGGGATTGTCCATAAGCCGATCTATTATCGAAGACCACGGTGGCCGTCTATGGGCCACCCGGAATCCTGACAAAGGTACTACATTTTCTTTTACAGTACCGATTTATGAAGAGGATGAAAAATGACCATATCTGATGCAGATGTATTTGTTGTCGATGATGATTCACTTATCCGCGACTCCCTGGAACAATTGGTCAAATCGGTAGGTCTCAAGGCAGACACTTTTTCATCTACCCGGGCGTTCCTGGATACCGAGCTGCCGGATAAACCCGGATGTCTGGTATTGGACATCAGAATGCCGGGGCTCAGCGGACTTGACCTTCAGGACGAACTGTTTAAAAGGGGGAGATCGATACCGATCATTTTCATTACAGGACATGGTACTGTGCCTATGAGTGTCAGGGCGATGAAGGCTGGTGCTGTGGACTTTCTACAGAAGCCGTTTGAAGACCAGGAACTCCTTGATGCCATCCACCACGCTATTAAACAGAATCGGCTTACCAGACTGGATAAGGTTGAAATTGATAAAATTGAACAACGCATTAAGTTTTTAACGTTACGTGAACACGAAATTCTCGTTCGTGTCACTGCAGGTATGCTGAATAAGCAGATCGCTTATAATCTCAAAATGAGTGAAAATACGGTTAAAACCCATCGAGCCCGTATCATGCGGAAGATGGAGGTAGAGTCTTTAGCGGAATTGGTTCGAGCAACCGAAAAGGCCGGTATAAATCTCCCTTAAAGTTAACTCCTGACAAAACAAAGGTTGTTTGCGGTTAACTATATCCTGATAAATAGAAACTAAAGTTTGGTCATGCTGGTTGTAAACATCTCTTGTAATTATTGGCCTGCGACTATTGCTCACTTGTGCCCCCCTTTCTTAGAATTTATATTCCCATTAGATAAGTTTTCCTACAAAATGGTTAATATTTTCAAAAATCAAGCTGGTTGATCGTTTGTCACTCGGAACTTAGAAAAAGTAACTACATTTTCCTTTATCGCACTATTCTACAGGAAGGATAAAAAATGGTCACATCTGAAGCTTTTGTATTCGTTGTTGATGATGATTCTCTTATTCGCGATTCTCTGGAACAACTGGTCAGGTCAGTAGGGCTCAAAGCAGATACTTTTTCATCTTCTGAGTCGTTCCTTGATACAGAATTGCCTGATAAGCCCAGCTGCCTGGTTCTGGACATCAGAATGCCGGGATTGAGCGGACTTGATCTTCAGGAGGAACTACAAAAAAGGGGGATTTCAATACCCATCATTTTCATTACAGGACATGGCACCGTGCCCATGAGTGTCAGGGCGATGAAGGCTGGTGCTGTGGATTTTTTACAGAAACCGTTTGAAGATCAGGAACTCCTTGATCTTGTGCACCACGCCATCGAGCAGAACAGGCAGAAAAGAATAGAACAGGCCGAAATAAATATGATTGAACAACGTATTAAATCTTTAACGACGCGTGAATATGAAATTCTTGTTCTTGTCGCTAAAGGCACGCTGAACAGGCGGATCGCGAATAATCTACAGATGAGTGAAAATACTGTTAAAACCCATCGGGCTCGTATCATGAGGAAGATGGAGGTCAAATCTTTAGCGGAATTGGTTCGAGTTACTGAGAAGGTCGGTATACATCTCACGGCAGCTAAGGCTCAATAAAACAAAGGTTGCTTGTTGCCGATTTAGGACAGGCTCTAATCTGGCTTTATTGTCACCGGGTTACCCGGATTTTTTTAATAATCGTGCACATGTAACCAGTAGAAAGCACGGGAATGGCCAAACCTATAGCTCTCAGATGGTATTAAGGAGATAATTATGGATCCTCTTGTGCTTACAAAAGAAATGATAATCGTATTTTCTGTTCTTGGTCTGGTTATTATTCTACTGGTATTCAATCTCCTGCGGGTAGATGTCGTCGGACTGCTGGTCATGACTTTGCTGCCCCTTACCGGAATTCTTTCCGGCAAGGAGGCGATAGCCGGATTGGGTTCCAACGCAGTTGTAGTTCTCATTTGTGTTATGACCATCGGTGTATCACTTGATAAGACCGGAGTAGTTGATAAAATTGCTGGCAAGATTATGAAGATTGCCGGCACCAGTGAATCCAGAGTAGTTTCTCTGCTGGGGGTAACAGTGGCAATTCCCTCCGGTCTTATGTCCAATGTGGGAGCCGTTGCCCTGATGCTCCCCGCTGCTCTCAAAGTCTCCAGGCTCAGTGGGGTTCCAGCTTCTAAAATTATCATGCCCATGGGGTTTTGTGCCATGATGGGAGGGAATCTCACTATGGTTGGCGCGACACCGCTTATTATTCTCAACGATATTATGAGAGACTGGTGGAGTGCAAATTCACTCTCGGGGGAAGATTTTGTGCCGCTTGGTCTGTTTTTCATTACTCCAATCGGAATTGCTATGGTTATGGGTGCCTTGATCTATTTTCTGTTGATCGGCTGCAGGCTGCTTCCGGCACGGGAAGAAAGTGAGGCAGTTGGCGTTGTCAGTGCCAGGCTGCGTGAACTGTACGGTGAAGAAGTGGGTAGAGGATTTGAATGTGTTGTGCCGGATGATTTTTCTGCACAAACCCTTGGACAGCTTGATCTTCGATCAAAATACCAGGCTACAGCCCTGGCGGTCGCGAAGGAGAAGGGAAGAACAAAGATTCATGCTCCCCAGGGTGCAACTCTGATTGAATCTGGAGACGTTGTTTATCTGGCATGCCGTGCAGACTCCCTGCAGAAAATTGTTAATAACACCGGTTGGCAGCCACTGGATAATTATAAGACCTTTGTTGCGGAAGCATCACCGGAGCAGTTTGGTGTGGTTGAGGGCATTGTCTCCTCCCGCTCAACCTTAAACGGGCATACGATGAAGGAGCTTGCGCTCAGAAAACTCTATTCCATTAACCCACTGGCTGTCAGGCAAGGGCAAAAC
>JAFDME010000192.1 GCA_019306075.1 Deltaproteobacteria bacterium
GTCTAATTTCTGGAGCCATCTTGCCATGTTTTATGTGATCTGTTTTGATATCAGTGATGACCGTATCCGTTATCGGGCAGTAAAGACCATTAAGGGGTTAGGTGGCCGGGTCCAGAAATCAATCTTTGAGATCTCCGATATTACTGAAAAACAGCTTCTGGAACTGAAAGACAAACTCGAGGCACTTATCGATCATCAGACCGATTCTGTTCGTTATTATCGCTTATGCCGGGCATGCCTGACAGAAGTGGAATGGTCTGGCAAGGGGGCTCCGCCTCAAACTGAGAAATTCCTGGTTTTATAGGAATATCTCGATTGTAAGATATTTAACACGGATTGATCGAATTTTATCTATATGGGTGTAAACCTGCAACTCTAATTGTGAATCTGGCCGTTACCTCTCCCTCAAATCATATTGTAAATTTTTCTGTAATCGTCGCATAACCTTCCCTGGGAGAATCCTAAAATTTTTGCATTTCAAATTGGAAGGGTATTTCCTTAAATATCTTGTGAAAAACAAGGTGTTGATTTACTCCAGTGGAACGTGATGGAAGTCAAAGTGGTGGGCGAGGCGGGATTCGAACCCGCGGCTTTCGGCTTCGGAGGCCGACACTCTATCCAGCTGAGCTACCCGCCCATATCAGGAAAAACAAGGAATTAAAAGCAGGGTGAGAGATTACCTGAAATTGATGCGGGAGTAAACAGAAATTGGCAGCCATCAGGTAATTTTTCCTTCTCTGTTTTGCTCCAGATACTCCTCCCATTCAAGAGGCATCATGCTTTTCTTTCTGTTGTTGCAATCCTTGCAGGCCGGCACCAGATTACTTTTAGTACTCCGCCCTCCCCTGGCAAGAGGCACAAGATGGTCCATGGAGAGTTCTTTAAAGGTCACCTTTCTGCCACAATAATAACAGCGTCCTGATGCAGTCCTCTGCTGCCACCACCTCGACTTGCGAAGCTCACGAGCCTTGCTCCGTTCGATACGTTTTTCTGCATCGTCAAGGCCGTCTGATTCGAAATATTCATTCATGCATCTACCAGATCACCGAGGAGAAGTACGCGCATGGCGCCAACAAGATAAAGAGAGCCCCCGATAACTATCAGATCCTTTTCCCCCGCCATATTTTGTGCGAGGGCCAGTGCATCCCTGCCCCTGGCAACACAGTGAACAGTGGAACTATAATTTTCCGGCAAAAATGAACAAATCTGATCAGCAGTCGCGGAACGTTCGCCGTCAGGCTGGGTAAGGATAAGTACATCCGCAAGAGGGGCTATCATGGCAAGGGTGCCGGTCAGATCTTTGTCGATCATGGCACCCCAGACACAGATCAATCTTTCATAGGAAAACCTGCTCTCCAGAGTTTTTGCCAGATTGACAACACCTTCCAGATTATGCGCTCCATCAAGAAGATACCTGCATAATTTAGCCCCGGTTCCAGCTATATTTTCACGACCGGTCTGTTGCTGCAGGGGCTGCTCAAAATATTCCATTCTTCCCGGCCATTTAACTGACGCCAGTCCCTGCCGGATGGTGTCCGAATCTGCAGTAAATCCATGGCTCCCCAGCTGCAGCAGTGCTGCGACTGCCAGCGCATCATTTTCCTTATGAACAAGACTCGGGTGGGCACATTCCAGATCTGAGAAAATCAGACCATCAAAGCTGTCGCCACCGACCCATCGCCACCTCCCGTCATCCTCATCAGGGCAGTCAAATTCCATTCGAAGGGAGAACAGTTCTGCATTTTTCTCCCTGCATACCCGGCCAATCACAGCCGCCGCCTCCGGGGCGGTGGCACCGGAGATAACAACCACTCCCTCCTTGATTATCCCCGCCTTTTCTCCGGCCACAGCCGTCATGGTATCACCAAGATAGGCCTCATGATCCATACTGATGCTGGTTATAACTGAGACCAGGGGCGTGACAATATTGGTGGCATCAAGCCGCCCCCCCAGTCCGGTTTCCAGCAGGACGAGATCGGGCCCTGACTCCGCAAACCAGAGAAGACCCAGGGCGGTGGTAAATTCAAAATAGGTGATCTGATCCCGGCCAAGCACCCGGCAGATTTTTGTTGCCAGGCGGGCAAACTCTTCCTCTGTTATATAACGATCACCAATTCTAAACCTTTCTCTCACCGAGCTTAAATGAGGGGAAGTATAGACACCGACGTTATAGCCGGCCCGTCCAAGTATTTCAGACAATGCCGCACAGACGGAACCCTTGCCGTTGGTTCCCGCAACGTGAACAAATTTCAGACTGTTTTCCGGCCTGCCCACTTTTTCCAGAAAGGATCGCATAGCATCCAGACCCAGCTTGATTTTATGCATCTGCAACTGATCAAGGTGGGCAATAACTTCACTATAATTCATATCTGTATCTGTCACTGTTTTCTATTTTTTTTATTGAATCAATTTCAGTTTCGCATAATCAAGATGCAATGTTTTCAGACCATGCCGGTTAAAGTGAACATCCAGGGAACGGCCGCCGGAAGACTTCACCACCGTACCGGCTCCAAAAAAGGGATGGCTCACCTTGCCGCCAACCGGAAAATCAGACACATTCAGCTTTTTTGTTTTTTTTCGCAAAGGTTTACGACCTCCAACAGGCTTCTCACCATATGCTGAAGAGTCATACCGGTCAGTGGAGGAACCGTCTATCCTCTGAAATAATCCGCCGCTTAATTCACCAAGGAATGGAGACATTCCAACATGTCTGAACTGCCGGTCGGGAGTCATCATCATTCTGGGGTAGGTAAGATAGAGATACTCTTTAGCCCTGGTTGTGGCCACATACAACAGCCTTCTCTCCTCCTCCCACTGCTCCCCCACCCCAGCAGATGCATGGGGAAAGCGGCCGTCGGCAACTCCAATTATAAAAACCGCATCAAATTCCAGTCCCTTTGACGAATGGATGGTTGAAAGCACCAGCCGGTCACTACTCGCCGCATCCATCGTCGCACTTTCCGGAGGGTCAAGGGTTGTATCATCAATGAACTGCTGCAGCTCACCATATTCCTTCATTATCGAGTTGAGCTGATCGAGATCTTTCTGGCGTTTGGGATAATCATCAGCATAGAGCCGACAGAAGATCGGCTGATAATAATTCTGCACCCTGTCGTACAGGGCCGATGGCCTCTGGTCGACGGAGCGCAGTTCCACAAAGAGATTGACCAGGCTTACGAAGGACGCTCGCCAGGTCTTTCCGGCGGGATATCTGCTCAGAGCCTCAAAAGGATCAGCAGCGGCAGCAATAAAAGAGGTGATTTTTTGAGCGGTTTTAGGCCCTACCTTGTCAAGCTGCAGTAAAATACGGTTCCAGGAGAGATTATCCTGCGGATTGACAAGAATTCTGAGAAAGGCCAGCACATCTTTCATATGGGCAGACTCTGTAAGTTTCAGTCCGCCGCGTTTTTCAAAATCTATGTTTTCTGCCGCCAGTTCCATTTCAAGTTTATAGGAGTGGAACCCTGAACGAAAGAGTACGGCAATGTTTTCCATATCAGTACCCTGCCGATGCAGTTTCCTGATTGTTTTTACAATAAATCTGGCCTCTTCCCGTTCATCCCGGGCGGCAAAAAGCTTGGGAATTATATCACCCTTAATGGAGGTAAAGAGTGTTTTAGTATACTTTTGTTCCGCATTTCTGATAATATCGTTGGTAAGAGAGAGAATAGGCTGGGTTGAGCGGTAATTTTCCTCAAGTTTAATAATCCGCGTATTCTTGAAAACTTTGGGAAACCGCATGATATTATAAAAATCCGCCCCCCTAAAGGAATAGATCGACTGGGAATCATCACCAACGACCATCACGTTGTCATGGGTATACGCTGCCAGACGGATAATATCCGCCTGAATAAGATTGGTATCCTGGTATTCATCTACCATTATATGGGAAAATTTTTCAGAAATAGCCGTGCGGACTGCCGGAGATTCTTCAAGAAGACGTTTCCAGTTCACCAGCAGATCATCATAGTCCATCAAACCATGATCGAGTTTGAACTCCGCATAGTGTTTCTGCAGCTTGAGAATATCATCTATATGGTCACTGAGATGAGCATATTGGTCATACACAAGATCTTCAAGATCCAGCGATTTATTAACCGCCCCGCTGATCATATTGATGATTGCTCTTTTGGAGGGAAAACGTTTATCTCTCTGCCCCAGCCCCAGGGAAGGCTTGAGAAGATTGGCAATACCTTCAGCATCGGCCCGGTCAATAATGGTAAAGCTCGAACCAAAACCCAGCTCTGATCCGTACCGCCGAAGAAGCATATTGGCAATACCATGAAAGGTACCGCCAACTACCCGGTTACAGGTGTCATCAAGCAGACGTCCCGCCCGCCAGAGCATCTCCTGGCTTGCCTTCCTGGTAAAGGTGAGGAGCAGGATTGATTCGGGGGCAACTCCTCTTTCCATCAGATGGGCAACACGGTAAACCAGTGTCCTGGTCTTGCCGCTGCCGGCCCCGGCAATGACGAGTACAGGCCCATCAGTGCTGGTCACTGCCTGGTATTGCGGCTCGTTAAGCTCATCAAGGTTGATGCCACGGCCGGTCAAGTCTCCCTCTTTCCTGCTTGTCTCTGATTCCATGGGCGCCACATTACCACACTGTTTTTTTCGCCGCAACGTCAGTGTATCTCCTTCCCGATAACCACAGTGCCTGCATGCTGTGACGCTGTTATTGAATTTATTTGAACCTTTTCAAAAGTGGAAATTGTCATCACGGAAGAATGCAGTGCGGCAGATCAGGGAACAAATGAGGTTTTTGAGACCCCTGGATACAGTGTTCCGGCAGACAAATTCGATATCAAACCAGCGTCTTCTGTGCTCTGGTTTCTTGTTTTTATGACAGCTTTTGGTGAGGTGAAATTTTTTTTGCAGGGGGGGTAGTTCCGTAGGCGGGGGGAAACTGATCCATGAACACCAGGCGTGGTTCTCAACTTCAGAAAGCCACCATGATGCTCATGGAATTTGCCTCAGCAGTGATGAATATAACAGATAAGAGCTTCATCACCGGGCCAGTGGCAGGATCAGATTACTTCTTCTTGAAATCAAACTTCTGTCCGCCAAGGCTCACCTCAAACATTGCACCACCCTTGGTGATACTGTAGGTTGCCATACCCTTATGGTAGCCGGCGCTCTTGATCTTAGCGTTATTTTTTCCACCACTTGCGCCGGCAGAACTGCCTGCGGTATTTGCGGACGCAGTTGCTGCAGCTGTCAATACCGTGGCCTGAGCCTCTGCACCGAATTCAAAGTTGCCCTTGACAAACTCATCGAATGCTCGCTTATCTTCAAAAAAAATGACCTGGCTGAAACCGACACCGCCCAGTTGAAAACCGATGGTCGCCTGGCTCATCGTTGTATCTCCAATATATTCACCTTTCTCATAAACACGACCCTTGCCGAAAGCTCCACCGACCACAACGCCCCCCTTACCAATGGTTGGAAACAGTGCATAGCCATAGGCATAATTAAACACTTGAGCAATACCCGCATCCTCAAACATTTTTTTTGTGTCAGAATATTTATCCGCCCAGGCGGTTGAGGATACAAATGCCAACAACAGAACAACTAAACCGGTTCGCATAATTAATTTCATAGAGAGTCTCCTTGAAAAATTAAGATAATTGGGAAAATGATGCAGACCTGCTCATTTCCATTGAATACCCAGAAAAAGTAATTCTGTATCAAAAAAACGCAAGTGTTCAGATGTAAATAATTACTATTAATTATCAAGAGAAAATACTTCCTGCTGAAGTGAATGCAGGCAGGCCTGAATTTTAAGAAGAAATCAAATGTTAAAACAAAAAAGGCAGGAGCATCAATGCTCCTGCCTTTATGGCGGGTATACTCTATTCTCCTACTGAATCATTTTTTCTTTTTCCTTATTCTGGAACCTGCAAAGCCAACCAGACCCATGGTACCTAACAGAATTATAGTGGCCGGTTCCGGTACCGGAGCGGAAACGATTTCTACACTATCAATAAATCCACCAAGGCTAGTATCATCTCCATAAGCAGCAAAAGTTAACACATACGGACTTAAATCAACATCCGGGACGGAGGCAACGGTAAAAGTCCAGACAACCTCTGTCCATCCGCTTCCCCATGTTCCCAATGTTCCGTTAACAAAACCAAGTTCATCATCACCAAGAAAGGCCTTTATACCATTTTCATTTTCTACCTCTGTCCTGGCATGATACATAAATGACAATGCATAATCTCCGGCGGACA
>JAFDME010000193.1 GCA_019306075.1 Deltaproteobacteria bacterium
CTGGAGCTGTTCAGCATACGAAAACAGTACGGGTTAAAAACCCGTATCCTTGGGCATCCAGACACCTTCATAGAGCATGGACCACAAAATACTTTATGGAAAAACAGTGGTATAGACCCATCGTCTATTGTTCGTGCCGCGGTTGAACTGCTGGAGAATGTGGCTATCTCTCAAACCTTGTAATAGTCCCTGTACCAGTCCACAAATTTGCTGATACCATACTCAAGGGTAGTATCAGGTTTATAGTCAAAGTCAGCCACCAGATCATCCACGTCAGCGTAGGTTGCAGGGACATCTCCCGGCTGCATCTCCATAAAATTCTTCTTCGCTTTTCGGCCGAGACAGCTTTCCAGCACCTCGATATAACGCAGCAGCTTCTCCTTATTGTTATTACCGATATTGTATACCCGGTAAGGGCAGTAGGAAGTGGCCGGATCCGGGTTGTCTCCATCCCAGGCCGCATCTCCCGTGGGAACTCTGTGAATTACCCTGAAAACACCCTCCACGATATCATCAATATAGGTGAAGTCACGTTCCATATTGCCATTATTAAAAACATCAATGGGACGGTCTTCCAGGATTGCCCGGGTAAAAAGAAACAGTGCCATATCCGGCCTTCCCCATGGTCCATAGACAGTAAAGAATCTCAGCCCTGTGGTAGGGAGATTAAAGAGATGGCTGTAGGTATGGGCCATGAGTTCATTGGATTTTTTACTGGCAGCATAGAGCGATACCGGATGATCCACATTATCGTGAACAGAAAACGGCATTTTTGTGTTCGCACCATAAACAGAACTTGATGAGGCAAAGACAAAATGTTTAACCCCGCTGTACCTGCACCCCTCCAGTATATTGACAAAGCCAACGATGTTGGTATCAACATAAGAATGAGGATTAATAAGGGAGTAACGGACTCCTGCCTGGGCGGCAAGATTCACAACGGCATCAAATTTGTGTTGTTCAAACAGATCTTTGACGCTGCCTCTGTCTGATAACTCTATATTAACGTGGGTGAACCTGTCACTCCCGCCCGCAAGATGGGCCATTCGATCCAGTTTGAGTCGGGGATCATAATAATCATTCAAATTATCCAGGCCAACAACTTCCACTCCCCCATCAATCAGTTTTCGACAGAGATGGGCACCAATAAAACCGGCTGCACCGGTTATCAAAATCTTCTTCATTATATTCCCGGAAGGCAAAGTATATCAATCTCGTAAAAACTTAAAATTTCAGATGGGTAAGTAAAAAGCTTCATATGCGAGGCGCGTAAATTTCCTTCTATTTCTGCGTACTAGAGTACGTCGTAATAGCAGGAAATTATCAGCAACGAAGCAGGTAAGCGAGTTTGCGAGACTCCGGATGAAGAATTTTTACGACGCCATCAAGTGTATCAATCGTCAAAATCACCGTCAGGCCCTTTATTTACCTCAAGGGTCTTTGCCCTGGCAATGATCTTTTCACGGGTCCAGTCCGCAGCATCTTCTATCCCGCCGGCCTTTGCACCAAGATCGTAAGATCCGGCCTGCAAAATCGCATCTTTTGCAAGAGTCGCAGTTCCCTCCGCGTTAAAGACATTGACAAGCATATTATAGACAAAATCCTCAACCCCTTTCACCATACGATCACGAATATTCTCATGCTGGGCACGCAGATATATCTCAAAAGGCAGATTCAGCTTTTTATAATCGCCCCCTTTCAGGCCCTGTTCATCTGCATATCGGGTTATCCTCTCCCACATTTCCCCGGACATTCCCTGCCCCTTAACCTTAACAAAATTGCCACTCTCATCCAGCAGGGCATTTCCATAATCATTCACCTCCACGCCCCAGGAAACCATCTGCAGTGCGGTAGCAACGTTAGCCTTGGTGGTGCGGGTACCGCTGGCGATAGCGCGCAGTTTATCTGAATTATTACCGGATGTTCCATGCTGAGCACCAGAAACACCATATGGTTCTAAAGCCTTATGAATCTCTGAGGTTAATTCAACCTGGATACCCTGTCCGCTCGCTTCAAGGCCATGGGACGATCCGTTGTTTAAAGCAATCCAGTCCGGAAATATTCCATGGGCATTTAAACCCTTTATCAAAAAAGAGGCATCATCAACAGTGGAAAGACCCTGATTCCCCTTTATCTCTCCAACCTCTGTCTCCAGCCCGGCCCAGGCGGGAATACAGTCATTCAGTTCAATGTTCGCCAGCAGATTCTTATCGTCTTCCATATGAGATGCATCCACGGCAATGGAGGTTATCCCCGCACCGAACATGGAGGGAATTTCCATCTTTGCAAATGGAATATCATCTTCTGTTTTAATGCCGTAATGATCTGCATGGATCGCCACCGGTATTGTAATTCCCAGCTCATTGCAGATGCTGTCAACATAAAGTGCTAAATTATAAAAATTAACCGGGCAATAGGTTGACTCTGACCTGGCAATTTCCACAAGCAAAACGGCATCGGCTCTCTGGGCTGCCTGCAGGGCACCTCGGATAACAAAGGAATTTCTGCCGTTAGCGGCGATAGTCATCGCTTTTCCCTTAGCAGCCATCGCCCGATCGACCACTTTCCCACTGACAATCAACGCATGAGAGCGGGGAAAGAGTTTGCTTATATTTGGCGGCCTGCCAATGTTAATCAATTTCCCAAAATCCGTATTCGTAGCCATAAAACACCTCCATTTCCATTTGTCGAAATAACCTGCCAATGCTGGAAAATTTTTCCAGTGACATATATCTTACCAACGAAAGATCCCCACCGGAGGATCATACGCAACAGAGCAAATATATTTTCCACCCGGACTTGTACCAAATCCGCCAAATCCTTTACGACCAAAAAGCCATACTGCGCCCACACTGATTTCATAGAGTATCATCAAAGGCACACCCATCATCATCTGATTGACTATATCAGGAGTGGGGGTCAGTATGGCAGCAATTACAAAATTGATAAGAATGGCATATTTTCTATTGCGATTTAACAGTCCAACATTAACAATCCCCACCCTGGCCAGAAAAACCATAAATATCGGCATCTCAAAAATTACGCCAAAGGCGAGAAGAAGCCGGATGGCCAGAGAAAAATATTCACTTACCGCGGGCAGAGAAGTTAAAAACTCGTTATTGTAACCAACCAGAAAACGAAACGCCGGGGGAAAGACAACAAAATAACCAAAGGCAGCTCCTCCGACAAAACAAAGGGTGGAGAGGAAGGAAAAGGGAATGAGAATCCGCTTCTCATGCTTAAAAAGCCCGGGCGCGACAAAGCGCCATATCTGTGCAAATATTACGGGGCACGCAAGAAGAAGACCACAGACCAGCGCCAATTTTAGATAAAAAAAAACCCCTCCTGGTAAGAAGTAAAAATAAGAGAAGTCCCCTCCGGAAGAACGTCGGTAAGAGGTTTGAAAAAAAATGTTCCAACAGGACGAATAACCGTATAGGAGAGGCAGAAGCCTATAAAAACGGCGATAAAAGAGATAATCAGACAGCTGCGCAGTTCTCTTAAATGTTCAGTCAGTACCTGTTTCTCAAACGTATCACTTTCGTTTACAGAGCTCATAGAGTCAATTACAATTCAGTTTTTCAAGGTTTACCGGACAACACTCATTTACAATGGACAGCACCACAGAATCCCGTCACTCCTGGTATGTATACATTGTGCAATGCAGGGACAACACCCTCTACACAGGTATCACAACAGATCTGGAAAGACGGCTGCGGGAGCACAACTCCAGCAGACTGGGCGCACGGTACACCCGTCCACGCCGGCCGGTCAAGCTGGCTTACTACGAAAAAGCAGAGTCGCGTTCTTCAGCTGCCAGCCGTGAGTACCGGATCAAACAGCTCAAACCGGCAAATAAAAAGCAGCTCATAGCAGAATTCAACGCAAAAAATTCACCATAAATAACCTACTCCGCCCTGATCTTCTCAGAGACCAATTTTGTCAGCTCAATTACCCGCAGGGCCTGGCTCTCGGAGACAGTTCCGGTGCCACAACTTGGGGTAATCAGCGTCTGATGCCGAACAGTTTCCTCGGAAATCCCTAAGGAGACGAGCTCCCCCGTCTGCCTCCGCCATTTATCCGTTAGAGATTCAACCGTTTCAGAGTCAATAAACTCAGGGCTGGTCGGAATAATTCCTGTTGCCAATATCCCGCCTTTTTTAAAAAATGCTTTTAAATGATCACCATACAGAACCAGCTTATCGAAGTAGCCATAGGCATCATAACTGACGATATCCACCCCTGAGTCAAAGATAACCGACCACTCAGTATTGGCACACACATGAACCCCGGTCAGTCCATTTTCTGAACGCACTGCCTCAAAAACTTCAGATAAACAGGAAATGATATCATCAGTGGTAATTGTTATAAACGCCGATGAACCTACTCCTGCAAGTCCGGGTTCATCGAAAAACATAATTGTTCGATCACAGAAAGCAGCCATTTTTCGGATCTGCCATTTAGCCTTCATTGCCAGATGTTTGACCGCCGCATCGCGCAGCTGATCGTTATAGAAAATAGCCCTTCCTGCCTGGTCAGTGAGTCCGGTACAGAAAGTGACAGGGCCGGAAGTCTGACCTTTTAAGGCGACAAGACCGCTGCTGTTCTCACTGGCAATCTGCAAAAATTCGTAAAACCCTGCCGCCGCATCCCTGGAGAGAGCAAATCTGGAACCGTCAAGATCAGCCCCTCCTTCCGACACCATGATATACTCCTCATAAAAGGCAAGAAGTTCTTCCTCGAAACCTGTTTTTTCCGTATCTATAAATACCTTTCCGTCGAGTTCAGTCACTCCGGGGAAACCGGGCAGGTACTGAAGAATCATTCCTTCCTCTTTAAATACAGGCAACTGGGGCCAGATAGGGATATGCGGAGTAAAATCAAATATCAACTCGGCGGATTTCCTGTGATTATCAGAGGGCAGGCTGCCTATAAGCAGGGGCAGACAGTCGGGTTTGAATGAAATCATTGTTATCACCTTTGGCAGCGTTACAGATGGTGTCCCGGTAATCGGCCCTCACTCTCCAGCCCGGACAACACTCCATTAAAACAGGACAGGAAAAAAGAATAACACCAAAGTAACTGTTCAGCAGCACTCCAACTTCGTCCATTTTGGCCTTCTCGAATAGCACTCGTATGCTTCAAATTCCCAAATGAACGAACTTGAAGCACCACTAAACAGTTACGGTGCGGTGGTTTAGCCAATATTGGGGTACCACCTGAATAGTTACACATCAAATCTGATATTGTCATCTTTTTTTACTTTCAGCTCATAAGGCGGCTGACACCATTTTCCAGCCCATCCAGAGAAAGTTCAAACATGGGGAAGATATTTTCAATTACGCTGATAGTCCGGGTATATCCCCAGTTACGTCTGGGTGTGGGATTCAGCCATATACTGTGGTCAAACGTCTCGGAGAGAAACCTGAGGCTCTCTATACTCGGTTTTCCGCTTCTCTCCATGGCGTAAATGGAACCATCTGCGGCCATCAATTCATAAGGCGCCATCGAAGCATCCCCGACGATAATGAGACGGGTGTCCGGATCCAGCCGGCTGAATTCATCGATCTTGACGGGACTGCTGTATCTGCCCGGATCCTCCCAAAGATAATCATATATAGTGTTATGAAAAAAATAGGTTTTAAGATCTTTGAACTGGGACTTTGCATAGGTAAAAAGTGTCTGAACAATGTGAACATAAGGCTCCATTGACCAGCCGCCATTATCTATTGCCAGAATAATTTTCAGCCGATCAACAATACCTCGATCGAAAACCAGTTCGATTTCTCCTCCATTTTTCATTGTTTGGTAAATAGAGGCATCAATATTAATCTGGTCCTTTGCTCCTCTCGGCACAAGATTCCTCAGTCTCTTCAGTGCCTCTCCTATTGAATTTTGAGTCAGGGGGCCTTCCGTGGAATAATCCCTGTATCTGCGCTCGGCAGCCACCTGAACAGCACTTTTATTTCCTGATTGCCCTCCGACACGCATCCCCCCGGGATGGAAACCGGAATGTCCAACAGGCGATGTACCACCAGTCCCAATCCATTTTGAGCCGCCGTCATGCCTCCCCTGCTGTTCTTTCAGCCGCTCCTTGAAATAATCGATCAACTCTTCCGAAGACATTGCCCTCAGTTTCTCTTCGTCAACGCCAAAACCGTCGGCAATGGATTTTGGATCCTGCAGCCACTCCTGCAGCAGAGTGTCAGCCAGAAAATCAAATGCCGGATCATCTGTCTCCGGCAGGGCTGTTCCCTGAAAAACATGGGCAAACACCTGATCATATAAATCAAAATATTTCTCGCTTTTAACAAGCACAGTACGGGCAACAATATAAAAATCATCCAGAGAACCGACAAGTCCGCTGTTTATCGCTTTCTGCAGAGTAAGAAAGGAAGTAGGATTCACCGGGATAGAAACCTCCCTTAACTTAAAGAAAAAATCAATGAACATGGTTCATCTGCCCCCGAACAGTCTAAACCGCAAGTAACATATTGATCTAACAAAATATTTACACAATAGCTTACGATTACCAGTCAAACTTATATACCCGCAATGGTTGATGCGGATTAGTGCCTTACTCCAGAAAGCCTGTCATAAAAAACAGGTAAGCGAAGACTCCGAGAAACTGAGTAATTTGTTATGAAATCATATTGTTAAATATGCTTCCATGGTACTTACTTACCGTTTACCGGTGTTAACCGCTAAAAAAATCGTTTTTTCAGACTAATACTGGCTGCCCGTTGATAATCACCACTCTTTTTGAAAAGGACACCAAGATAAGGTATTTCCTTTTGCAGTTTGTCGCCATGTCTGAAGTCGGGGTCCGCAAGAAGTGCTCTGATCCAGTTTATCAGCTCCCTTGTTGCCGGTTTTTTTTCAATACCCTCAATACGTCTCAGTTCATAAAATGCTTTTACCGCATTTTCAGCGAGACTCCTGTTCAGTTCAGGAAAATGAGCACTGATAATATTCCTCATCATTTTTGGGTCAGGAAAAGCTATGTGATGGAAATTGCACCTGCCCAGAAAGGGGTCCGACAGATCCTTTTTGGCATTGGATGTGATAATAAAGACAGGTCTCTGTTTTGCCTTTACCACTTCATCGGTCTCAACAATATCAAACTGCATCTGATCAAGCACATCCAGCATATCATCCTGAAAATCTGATTCGGCCTTATCTATCTCGTCAATCAAAAGGACGGCTCTGCTGTCACTGACAAAAGCCTGGCCGATCTTTCCCATTCTGAGGTAGGCATTGATATCACTCACATCACGATCCGAGTCACCGAATCTGCTGTCATTTAAGCGGGTCAGGGTATCATACTGGTAGAGTGCCTCCACCAGTTTCATACTTGACTTCACATTGAGCACTATGAGTGGCATCCGCAGTGTCTCGGCGATGGCGTGAGCCAGCATAGTCTTTCCTGTACCGGGTTCACCCTTAAGCAGCAACGGCATCTCCAGCGCCATGGAAATATTGACAATTTTGGCTAATTCCTGATCCAGAACATATTTAACAGCACCACTGAATTGATTTAATTCCATATTAATTCACAAAATATCATAGAATGATGTACGGACGTCCCGGTCAGCAGGTGTCTACACACCCTGCCTTCCTGACGCCCTGTTTTCCTCTTTTTTATTTCTCAACACAAAAACAACAGCCGCAGGATATAAAAATTTATTGATTATTGCACAAAAAATCGGCACCCTGCAAAACTATTTCACTGAACACATTGTGCTCGCGGGAGCTCACACCAAAATTTCTTTCCACCTCAACCTGTAAAATTTTATCATCAGTAAATAGATACTCGACGTTTAATAAAAAAACCTGTATATTCACCAATAATTTCGCTTCAATCGATATCTCAAAGAACAATTCCACTGTCCGGAAAAATAAACTGAGGGTATAAAGATTACATTATGACTATCAATATACTGTTAGGTTTGGCTGTAGTTGTCTGCCTTGTTGGATTACTTCTTCGTTTTTCAGTCTGGTTTTCTCAAGGATTACACCCGCCTCCGGCACCGGTTACCCCGGCCCAGAGATTTACCACCGCATTGCAGGCTGTTGCAGGAGGTTTGTTCAGCTCCAAAATCGTTCTCATAGGAAAGTCTTTTTTTGTTGACCTGCTTTTCCAGAAACGGATATTTGATAAAAGCTATCTCCGCTGGACCACACACACTCTCATTTTTTTCGGCTTCATCCTGCTTTTACTTATGCATGCGCTCGGTTCTGTTGTCACTGCAAACCTCTTCAGCGATTATGAACCTACCCTCAACCCATATCTCTTTCTGCGAAATCTGTTTGGAGTTATGGTCCTTGCCGGACTTGCTTTAGCCGTGTTCAGAAGGATTTCACTTGAGCCTCAAAGATTAAGAACCAACCCCGCAGACTGGACAGCGCTTATTTTTATTGCGGTGATCATATTCTCAGGTATGCTGCTGGAAGGAACGAAGATGACCTCCTACAGCACCTATCAGAACATGGTGGATGAGTACGGCTCTTTTGATGAAGAGGAGTCAGCGGCCATTGAAGCCTTCTGGGTTCAAAAAAATGGCCTTGTCTCACCCCATACCAGGAAACCGCAAGCCGCTGAGCTCGTGGCTGCCGGAAAGGAACTCAACAGTGATACGTGCATGGAATGCCACGCAGCAAACAGTTCTGCCTTTGGCAGTTTTGCTTTAAAAGGTATCACCAGGCCGGTATCTGCTGTGACCGGAGACGCAAACGCGGTCAACATATTCTGGTTTATCCATATAGCCGCATGTTTCTCCTTTCTCGCATGGCTGCCGTTCAGTAAAATGTTTCACATAGTTTCGGCACCTGTCAGCCTCCTCATAAAAGGGGCTATGGGAGACAATGAAGAGGAAGCTGCCGGCAACCAGCTGACTCACCAGATGATAGGTTTATCCGCCTGTACTCATTGCGGATCATGCTCCCT
>JAFDME010000194.1 GCA_019306075.1 Deltaproteobacteria bacterium
CCATAAAGAGAACATCAGTTACTTTGGAGATGGCGACGAAGCTCACCTGGTCTACCAGTTCAGCCTGCCGCCACTCATCCTTCACACCATACATACAGGATCTTCCCGTCACCTGCAAAAATGGGCAGATGAACTGGCCCCTCCTCCGGAAGGCTGCAGTTTCATTAATTTTACAGCTTCCCATGACGGCATAGGTGTCCGTCCACTGGAGGGGCTCCTTGATGAAAATGAAATAGAACAACTCAGCGCAGCAGTCCGGGACTGTGGAGGATTAATCAGCTATCGAGAGGAGAAAGGCGGCAGAGAACTGCCCTATGAATACAATATCACCTGGTTTGATGCCATGAAGGAACCGGGCAAACCCCATGACACCAACCGTCAACTCCTGCGTTTTCTCTGTTCCCAGATAATCATGCTCGGCCTGCGGGGTGTTCCGGCAATCTATTTTCACAGCCTGACCGCCTCAGCCAACGACTATGACAGTGCAACTGAAACAGGAGTGAACAGAGCCATTAATCGGTATCGCTGGCAGAAAGAGGAACTTTATTCTCTGCTCGACAATCCTGAAACAACGACAGCCAGAGTTTTTTCCAGCTATACAGACCTGCTGAAGAAACGTGCACAATTCCCGGCATTTCATCCCGACACACCCCAAAAGATCATTAAAACAGCTGACTCACTTTTTGTTATTCTACGAACCAACGAAAAAGACAGACCCATCACCTGTCTGCACAATGTCACCGGGACTGCGCAGCGGATCTCACTGTCCGGGCTTGGTCCGGCCCTGTCGGGTCGCAAGATCTGCCTGGATATCATCTCCGGCAGGGAGATGAGAAAAACGATCACTCTTGAACCTTACCAGTGCTGCTGGCTGAACTGACCCGACAAGTCGGAAGACTTTTTAGTGTCACTGGAGAAGTGCCTTGTTGCTGACATTAACCAAACGATTTCAAAAGCACTTTAGATTTTCTTGTTTTTTGTTACAGCTTTTATTGAGTAAGGCACTAACGCAGACAAGCTGCAAGTAAGTACCTTGGTTGTATCTACTTGGTTTTATGGTAAATATCCATCTTCATTTTCTTGTTTTTCTTTACAGCTTTTACGAAGTAAGGTACTAAAACCCGGGAGAAAAAACAATGTCCATAACAACAGCAGAATTTACCCGGTTAACTGACCACCGGCCATGGGGCAGCTTCACGATTCTGGCTGATGAACAGGATCATAAAGTAAAACGCCTTGTGGTCAAACCGGGCTGCAGGCTTTCCCTGCAGCGACATAAGTTCCGCGATGAACACTGGTTTGTGATCAGCGGCAGTGCCCGGGTTATTCTCAATGATACCGCATGCAGCCTTGAACCCGGGGAAGCAATTGAGATTAAACGCGGGGATCTGCACCGGGTTGGAAACGATGCGTCCATAAATCTGGTTTTTATTGAAATACAGACAGGTGACTATTTTGGAGAAGACGACATTGAACGGCTGGATGATGATTATGGTCGAAATGACTAACACGAACAATACAGGAGTCGGATACCAGTGAACAACACGGACCTCAATAATATTATCAACCGCGTTTACAGTCTGCCCACAGAACTTGCGCCATTCAGGGAAATGCTACTGGCCAATGCGGTGATGATCAGTGAGATCCCCGCACCCACTTTTATGGAACAGAAGCGAATATCTTTTCTTGGACAAAGGTTTAACGAATGCGGCCTGACAAACTGCTGCACGGACGAAGTAGGAAATGCCCTGGCCTTTCTTCCCGGCAAAAATAATCACCAGACCATTCTGCTTACAGCCCATGCCGACACGCCCTTTGGGGCCGGTCAGGACCACAGCTGCACCGTCGACGGCGGCACCATCCATGGTCCCGGTGTAGCGGATAATTCACTTGGCCTTGCTGTACTTGCAACTCTTCCGACTCTTCTTGACAGACTGGATATCAGATTCCAGAGTAAACTGCTGTTTTTGAGCAGTATTCGCAGCCTGAACCAGGGAGATCAGTGCGGCATACGTTTTTTTCTTGCCAACTCCAGAGAACCGGTAAAAGCAGCCATCGCAATTGAAGGTATCCCTCTGGGAAGATTACACTACCGTTCCATGGCATCCCTTGGAGGGATGATATCCTGCCATATTGACCGCAAAGTAAATCACAGGAGTGCCATTGAAATACTCAACCGAATAATCAACCAGCTGGATAAAATTAGTCTACCGGCTGAAAGCCACACCGATCTTATCCTCGGTACCATCACCGGAGGTGCATCATATAAAATACCCGCCCGCCAGGCCCAGCTTCAATTTCAATTACGAAGTGATGATGACCGGGTGGTAAAAGACGTTACCGCCCGCATTAACTCCATGCTTGAAAAAATCGGCAGAGAACTGGGTGTCAGCGCCCAGCTTAAAGATCTGGCTCACACCCGGTCAGGCGGGCTGAGATCCTCCCACCCCTTTGTTATTCAGACCAGGCGAATTATGACAGCTCTGGGTATACAACCACAGAAAAGCATCTACTCTCCTATTATCACAGGCTATGTGGAACAGGGAATCCCGGCCGTCGGTCTTGGATTGACCTATGGCGATAATATTCATTATCCTGATGAATATATAGAAATTGAACCGATTCTCATCGGGGTTGCACAGCTGATAGGTACCCTGATGGCTCTTGATGGAGGACTCTGTGACCAACATTGATGGCTGGCTGCAGTCAAACACTTTTCATCACGAACAGTTCAAAGACCTGCGCCATATGATCAAGGAGAAGGAAAAACAGAATCTGACTATTTCTCTCTGTATTCCTACCCTGAATGAAGAAAAGACGATTGGCAAGGAAGTTATACTGTTCAAATCGGAGCTGCAGGACCGGCACCCTCTGCTGGATGAAATCGCCGTTATCGATTCAGGCTCCACGGACCGTACCCTTGAGATAGCTGCCTCTTTTGGTGCTGATGTCTATAGATCAGCACATATTCTTCCGGAACTCGGAACCAAGCGGGGAAAGGGTGAAAACCTGTGGAAAGCTATTTTTCAGCTGCGGGGTGATATTATCGTCTATGTGGATGCTGATATCAAAAATATCCATCCCCGTTTTGTTTACGGTATTGTCGCACCCCTTATTTACCAGCCAAAGATAAAATATGTGAAAGCTTTTTATGACCGCCCTATGGCTCTTTCCGGAAAAATCCGCCCCTCCGGGGGCGGCCGGGTAACCGAAATCCTCGTTCGACCACTGCTTTCCCTCTTTTTCCCTGAACTGGCCGCAATTATTCAGCCTCTTTCAGGTGAATACGCCGTGCGCAGGGAAGTCCTTGAACGTATTCCCTTTCCCATCGGTTACGGGGTCGAAACCTCACATCTTATTGATGTCTACTATGAGTACGGAATGGAAGCATTTGCCCAGACCGACCTTGATAAACGCATACACAGACACCAGGAAACCCGTGATCTGGGCAAGATGGCCTTCAGTATCCTGCGTACCTTTTTTAAAAGGCTGAAAGACAAGGAGATCGTCGCTGATCTCCCTGAATTGACGGCTAACCTTCGTCAGTTTCAGGCACAGGAGGATCGTTATGAACAGATCATTCACGAAATCTATGAAGAGGAACGACCACCCATGCTGAAAATAGATGCTTACAGAAAAAAACTCAACCTCCCGACATGATTCTCATCCCATGCGTATCGCCATAGTCCATTATCACCTGCAGCGCGGTGGAGTGACCAGAGCTATTGAACACAGTGTCAAAGCTCTCTCCCTCCATAAAATATTTCCCGTGGTGCTGACCGGCCATGCTCCGGCTGACAACAGGATATTCAACTATCGTGTTATTCCCGGCCTGCAGTATGAAAGAGTACGGCCCGCAATCTCAGCGAAAGAACTCGCCGACGATATGATTGAAGCAGCGGTTGAAGCATTGGGAGGCCCGCCTGATATCTGGCACATACACAACCATAGTCTGGGTAAAAACCTTGTCCTGCCGGGAGCTATTATAGACCTCGCTGAACGGGGATATCACATCCTTCTGCATATTCACGATTTTGCCGAAGACGGCAGAGCCGCCAACTACCATTTAATGCTGGAGAAAATGGCCTGTGGCAAAAAGACGGAGATGTCCCGCCTGCTATACCCCCGAGCCGCACATATTCACTACGCCGTCCTGAACAGAAGAGACCATACCTTTTTGAAATATGCCGGAACAGAGTCGAAATCTCTCCATCATCTGCCCAATGCTGTTGGGCTGGGCGACATAGAAAAGAGATTGCCGCATGGAGAACAGACATCTCCACCACTGTGGCTTTACCCCACAAGAGCTATCCGCAGAAAAAATCTTGGCGAATTTCTGCTCTGGTCAGCAGTAGTGCCCGGAAAAAATCGTTTTGCCGCCACCATGGGCCCGGAAAATCCCCGGGAACGCTCCCGCTATAAGACATGGAAACGGCTGGCGGAAGAGTTGAAACTGCCGGTTGAATTTGAGCTTTCATCGAAGACAGAGTGCAGCTTTATTGAATTACTGCAACAGGCTCATGCACTTGTCACCACCAGTGTAGCCGAAGGGTTTGGCATGGCGTTTCTGGAACCGTGGCTTGTCGACAGACCAGTCTGCGGCCGTGATCTGCCGGAAATCACGAAGGAGTTCCGCGAAGATGGTATCATACTGCAATCTCTTTACAGGCGGCTTGATATGCCGGTTGCATGGCTAGGATTGGACAGGATCGCAGACAGTGCCACGACGGCTCGAAAGCGCCAGCTGCAGTTCTACGGCCGATCTCCGTCCAGTGACTGTACTGACCAGATACTCGACACCTGGGTCCAGGATAATTGTATTGATTTCGGCCGACTCGATGAAAACATGCAGGCGGATCTGTTACGCACTGTCGTAAAGAAACCAGGCAGCGCAGCGGAGCTGACGCCTACACAACTGTTACCCCCGAAGAACAGATCATCAGCCATTGATGGGAACCACTCCATACTCGCAGATAAATACAGTCTGCCCGAATACGGGAAGCGATTGATGCATCTCTATGAGCAACTGGCTGCTGCCGGCACAGAGCCTCTCTCCTCACTTAATGCCGACATCCTGCTTGATCACTTCCTTGCCCCGGAACGACTGACCCTGCTGCGTGTGGATTAAGATGAATAAAGCAAAATATATCAACCTGATAAAAGAACTTACGCACCCCCTTGTCCCGCTGCCGACCAGACTGCAGCCGCACTTGAAACCGGTGATGGTCAAAGCTGTCATCTTTGACATTTATGGTACCCTGCTGATATCAGAAGCGGGAGATGTGGGATCTGATTCCTCTGCAGATGACGGACAGATATTTATTCAGGCCCTTACGGATGGGGGATGGGATCCGGCAGACATAACCCGACAGTCGGCAGATATGATTCATCTGTTCCGGCTTGAAATTAAAAAAGCTCAGCAGAAAAGTCGCGAAAAGGGAGTTCCTTACCCGGAAGTCGATATCCGCAATATATGGATGAAAACTCTCGTAGCGCTCCAGTTACCCCCCGGAAACGGAAAAAATATCAACAGGGCTGCGGTTTCCTATGAATGCCGAAACAACCCGACCTGGCCTATGCCGGGGATGGAGGAAGTCATATCATCCCTGAAAGAGAAACATGTAAAACTGGGAGTTATCTCCAATGCCCAGTTTTATACTCCTCTTATCATTGAGGCACTGACGGGCCACCCTCCCGAGGCTCTAGGCTTTGATCCTCTATTAACCGTCTGGTCATATCAGAGACTTGAGGGAAAGCCTTCTCTTTCCCTGTTCAAGCATCCAGAAATATCGCTTTTTCAGCAGAACATCAGCCCGGATGAAATCATTTATGTCGGAAACGATATGTTGAAAGATATCTGGCCGGCGACTCAGCTGGGTTGGAAAACTGCTCTTTTCGCCGGAGATAACCGTTCCCTGCGTCTGCGTGAAGATGATAAACGGTTAAGCGGGGTTGAACCGGACCTGATTATCACTGATCTTCACCAGCTGGCTGATGCAGTACGCCTATATTAAACACCCAGCCTCCCACGAATTCCGCTTGCAAAACTTCCAACATGTTCTAACTTAACAACGATAAGCAGTATTATTATTGTTGATGGCGTCGTAAAAAGCCATCTCTCCTCCGTTGCAGGTTTTCCCCAAAACCTCAACATACCATATGATGTATGGGAAGCTCGTACCTCGC
>JAFDME010000014.1 GCA_019306075.1 Deltaproteobacteria bacterium
AAACCGCACTTCACGGGCAGTGTAACCCTTGGCAATTAGATCTTTCAGCGTGACCCTGTTTCCCGCCTCTCTGGACATCTTTTTGGAATCAACCATGACAAGCTCGGAATGGAGCCAGTAGTTGGCAAGAGGTTTGCCGGTGAGAGCTTCGGCAGCCGCAATCTCATTTTCGTGGTGAGGAAAGATAAGGTCCCTGCTCGAAGTGTGGATGTCCATGGTTGCACCAAGGTTTTCCGTAGCCATCGCCGAACACTCCACGTGCCAGCTCGGCCTCACATTACCCCAGTCCGTTTCAAAAAATATTCCCTTTTTCAACTCTCCCAGAGTTGACCGTTTAAGCAGGGTAAAATCCCGGGGGTTGTCCTTTTCATAGTTATCCAGATCAACGGTCCTGCCAAGTTGAATCTTTCCAAGATCAATACCGGAAAGTCTGCCGTATTTCTTGAATTTTGAGATATCAAAATAGATAGATCCATGCTTTTCATAGGCATAGCCTTTATGGATGAGTTCATGCGTCATCTCAATCATTTGCGGAATATATTCCGATGCCCGGGGATATCCCTTTGCCCGCTTGACACCCAGGGCGTCGATATCCTCCATAAAACTGTCAATATATTTCGCGGTAAATTCATCCAGATCCTGACCCGCCTCAGCCGCCCCCGCAATGGTTCGGTCATCAATATCAGTCACATTCATATATGAATCGACCTGAATCCCCTTTGCCTCAAGACTGCGGGCAATGAGATCAGAAACAACAAACCTGCGACAGAGCTGGAGGTCTGCAAACTCATAGGCAGTCGGACCACAGGAATAAAAGGTTGCCTTTCCCTCCTCCCGGGGTACAAACAATTCCTTTTTTTTGCTCAGGGTATTGTAGAAAAAAAGCTGATTCTTCTTCTCTTCCCGCGGGGGAGGCGTAAAAAGCGGGGTACTCAGATAACGTTCCCCGCTGTCAGGCAGCATCACCACCACCAGGCCGTGATCAAGCCTCCCGCTGTAGTCAATGGCAGCGGACATGGCAGCACCACTGCTCATTCCCACCAGTATACCCTCACTTCTGGCAAGGCTTCTGGCCATCTCAAAAGACGGCTCATCATCAATTTTCAAAATTAAATCAGGAACATTTTTGTCAAAAATCTCAGGCTTATACGACTCCTTCATATTTTTCAGCCCCTGGATCTTATGTCCCAAATGGGGCTCGACAGCAATAATCTTCACATGGGGCTGGAACTCGGCAAACCAGCGACATAAACCCATAACAGTCCCCGAAGTGCCCAGTGTGGCAATCAGGTGGGTGACTTTGCCTTCAGACTGCTCCCATATTTCCGGTGCGGTGCTGTTATAATGCGCCCTCCAGTTGGCTTCGTTATTAAACTGGTCAGCCAGGAAATAACGATCGGGGAACTCCCTTGCCAGAGCGTATACCTTTTCAATGGCCCCGTCTGTTGCCCGTTTGGCTGGAGTCAGAAGGATTTCAGCGCCATAGGCCTGCATGATTTTGCGCCGTTCAATGGATGCCGACTCAGGCATTACCAGAAGACAGCGATACCCCTTGGCGGCACAGACCATAGCCAGCCCTATACCGGTGTTTCCACTGGTTGCCTCAAGGACAATTTTATCCGGAGTCAAATCCCCCTTTGCCTCGCCATCTTCAATCATGGAGAGAGAAATTCTTTCTTTGACCGAACCACCGGGATTACAGGACTCAAGCTTACCGTATATTTCAACGTTTTTGCCTGTAAACAACCGGTTAATACGTATAAGCGGGGTCTGTCCAATGGCGCTGAGAATATTTTGATGTAACATTGTTTTCTTCTAACTAACGAACCAGCTGATTAATCTGAAGTCGATCCTTTACCCTGGTTAATCCTGCAGGCATGAGAAAGGTACCAGAGTTGCAACAGAGCTTCACGGCACTTTTCATCGGCGATACAGCCTACCTGCCGTTCAAAGGCGGCCAGCTTTTCTTTATCAGGCTTGACAAAACTCACGGTGCGAGCCACAACTTTCCTGGATTTCTTAACGCCAACAGGCAAAACCAGTTTTATATCGGTAATTCTGCTCAACCTGAGAGACTGATTGAGGATATCGAGCAACTCAAACTTCCGGTATTGCAGCTGCTGCATCCAGGAAGAATTTTCAACCTCCAGCCACAGGATGCCGCGAACAATTTTCAGAGGCTGCGCGTGATCACTTATTTCGACATCCACAAGCTCCCTCCAGCGAGGAAAAATGGTGTGAAGATCCAGCTGTTTCTCCCATCCTTTTTCCCGCAGAAGATCCGGCAGTACAGCCGCTGCAGCCTTCGGTTTTTTCTTTTTAGACCAGACCATTTATCAGGGACTCAACACCTCGGTTTTTCGACACTGTAGCGGATAAAAAACAGAAAGGAGAATACCTGTAAAATGCGGACTTGGCAAGTGTGATGGCGTCGTAAAAAGTCCGATCTCCTTCGTTGCAGGTTTTTCCCAGAACCTCAACATACCATATGTATGGTTGAGGGCCTGAAAAAAACACTGCGCCTCGTATATCGAACTTTTCGAAGTCTGCGCTTATCTATGGATGCAGTCGACCTTTTTACGAATTTATCAAGTGTTGTTGTATTTGCCTCGGAAACAACAAACCCGCACACCTTATGCAGATGTGCGGGCAAACAGCAATACCAGTTTATTTTGTTCTCGGTCTAATAAACCGTGAGATACTCTTTAATCTCCCAATCAGTAACTGCAGTCCTGAAACTGTCCCACTCTTTTTCTTTTGCTTCAATATATTTGGTAAAGATATGATTTCCCAGGGTATCTCGAGCTATAGGACTTGCCTTCAACTCGTCAATTGCCTCCCGTAGACTTCCCGGCATAACCGTAATACCCTCCGCTTCCATTTCGGCGGCGGTCATTTTGAAAATATCCTGAGCCACTTCCGCCGGAGGAGTAAGTCCGTTCCTCACCCCGTCCAGGCCGGAATTCAACATCATTGCCAGGGCCAGATAGGGGTTGGCTGCCGGATCAGGGCAGCGTACTTCAGTCCGGGTGGAAAGACCCCTGGCGGCAGGTATCCTGATCAGTGCCGACCTGTTTGAAGCGGACCACGCAGCATAGACAGGCGCCTCATAGCCGGGAACAAGACGTTTATAGGAGTTCACCAGCGGATTGGTAACAGCCGCAAAACCACGTGCGTTCTTCAAAGAACCCGCAATATAAGCATAGGCCACTTGGGTAAGCTGCAATCCGTCGTTCTCGTCAAAAAACGCATTGGTTCCATCAAGGTTAAAGAGAGACTGATTTGTATGCATGCCCGATCCATTTACACCAAAAATGGGTTTTGGCATAAAGGTGGCGTGAAGATTATATTTTGCAGCAACCGATTTCACTACCCATTTAAAAGTGACGGTATTATCTGCGGCAGCAAGTGCATCAGCGTATTTAAAGTTAATCTCATGCTGACCCTCTGCAACCTCATGATGAGACGCCTCAATCTCAAATCCCATCTTTTCAAGAACCTCGATGATCTCACGACGGCAATCGTTGGCCATATCTTCAGGATCAAGAGAAAAATAGCCGGCCACATCGTTGGTAATTGTTGTAGGCAAGCCTTTTTCGTCCCGTTCAAAGAGAAAGAATTCAGCTTCAGTTCCCACATTCATGGTATAGCCAAGCTCTTTTGCCTCAGCCAGAACACGCTTGAGATTCACCCGCGGGCATCCCTCAAAAGGAGTTCCATCTGCCTTGTAGACATCACAGATTATACGGGCAGCCGCTATGCCGTCTTTGTTCCTCCAGGGCAGGACTGTAAAAGTGTCATAGTCCGGCTTCAGATACATATCGGATTCATCAATTCGCACAAAACCATCAATAGATGAACCGTCAAACATCATATCCCCGTCCAGGGCCTTGCCTATCTGGCTCTGAGGAATGGCAACGTTTTTCATAAATCCGAAGATATCGACAAACTGCAGGCGGAAAAACTGAATGTTCTCTTCCTCGATTGTCTTCATTATCTGTTCTCTGGTCATTTTTACAGTCTCCTTTTTTTCAATACGATTGTCTTGCAACCAGTTCTTTTTATCTTAACCCAAATAAGTAAGGTACTAAAAAACCAATCGCCCTTTAATAACATTTCTGACATGTTTTGCAACTGCCTAATGGATTTCCATTACATGTTTGTCATTTTTATACCGCTCAATCTCTTTTCCTGCTCTTTTGCTTTTCCTGACAACCTTCATCCCGGGACGGGCTAACTAACGGAATAATCAACAGAATGAAGCAAGCCGTGAATTATCTCCTGCTGAAATTCAGCATCATCCACTTTTTCGCCCCGATCATCCAGCACATAAAAAACATCAATAAGCTGACCCACTTCCGTGGCGACATATGCCTTATGGATATCCATACCAAAATCCGCAAGCATCTGGGCAATATGATACAGCTGGCCAGGCAGATCCGCTGAATAGACCTCAATAATCGAATAAACCTCTGAACTTTTATTATCAATCAGCACCTTGGTCGCCACTTCACCTGTCAACTCACGCCGTCTGGTATATGCTGAGGCCAGCTTCCTGTGCAGCCGATGTCCCAGACCCAGCCTGTGACTGATTGCCTTATCCAGATCGTTGTTCAACATCTGCCAGTCTTTTTCATCACAGCCAAGGCCGTCAACAGGTTTTACATCCAGCACATCAACAGCAGTACCGTCCGCCCAGGTGAAAATCTGTGCTCTGACTACAGCCAGGTTATTAAGCGCCATGACACCGCAGATTTTTGCCAGCAGGCCGGGCTTGTCAACAGCCATAACAAGCAGAGACCAGCATTCACCATCCTCTTCCACCCTGATCAATGATTTCTGCCGCAGGAGCTGATAATGATCTCTGTGGATGCAAAGATGACGGGCGGCAATCTCGGGCGAAAAGGAGAGCAGGTAATCGGCTGAAAGATCGGCTGTGCACATCCTGACATCTCTTTCACCAGCCAGAATTTCATCCACCTGGCTGCGCAGCCACTCAACGCCCTGCCCCACATGTTCTTCATCGGACACACTACCTCCCGCCTCTCCCCTGTGATCCAGATCGAGACGGGCATACACCTTATAATAAAGTTCCTCCATCAGAGCGGCCTTCCACTCGCTCCAGGCGGATGGCCCGGTTGCCCTGGAGTCAGCCACAGAAATCAGATAAAGCATGGACAGCCTGTCCAGACTGCCGATAGTTTCGGCACATCTTTGAATAAAAAGTGTATCACTGAGATCCCTTCGCAATGCATTCTCGGGGATAAAGAGGTGATACCTGACAAGAAATTCCAGAGAATCACACTCCGCACCACTTAATCCAAACCGTTTTCCGGCAGCGACAGCAAGTCCCGCACCTTCAACAGAATGATCCCTGCCCGCCCCTTTACCAATATCATGTAGAAGAGCTGCAAGGTAGAGCACCTGCTGCGACTTCACATCAAGCAGCACTCTCTCCATCTCCCCGGCCTGCACCTTTAATTCCGCCACGGTCTGCAGTGAATGCCTGTCAACGGTGTAGATATGATACACGTCGTACTGGACCAGGGTAATAATCCGGGCAAATTCAGGAATAGATACCGGCAGCAGTCCGGTCTCCAGCATCATCTCCAGCACCGCAAAAATATCCACGGCTTCAGATAATATGGAAAAAAAAGTTTTAGCAAAGCGGGAAGAGGAACGAACTTTATCATCGATAAGATAAAGATAACCGGAAATCATCTTACGGGTTCCATGATGAAGAGGCAGCCCTGTTCTGGCCATAACCAGAAACAGACGGATAAGAATATTCGGTTTTTCCTGCAGCTGAGCAGAACGGGCAGTCAGATGAACTTTCCCCTTACGAATTTCAATCCCTTTTTCCACAACCTTATCAGGTACAATCGGCCCGCCGCCAAGAAGTCCGAGCACCTCGTCAACATGATCAAAAAAAAGATCTGTTATCACTGAAACTGTCTGCAGGCAGCTGTACACATCGCGCATAAAATCTTCAACAGCAAGAACACCATCACCTGCCCGATAACCAAAGGCAACCGCTACCTCTTCCTGCTGCTCAAAATAAAGCTGATCATTTTTTCGTTTGCTGAGAAAATGGAGGAAGATGCGAAGACGAATCAGCATTTCCAGAGCAGCCTTGAAATCCCTCCACTCCTCATCAAGCAGCAGACCGGACCTGCACATATCCTCAAATCCGTTCAGACCGAAAACAACCTGCGCAGTCCAGAGCATGGCCTGAATATCTCTCATCCCCCCGCGACCCTCTTTGATATTTGGTTCAAGAAGATAACTATGGGTTCCAAATCTGGCGCGGCGGGAGAGACGATGCTTCTTCATCTCAGTTACAAATTCCTCTCTGCGGCCGTCAACAAAGGTGGTGGCGTAAAGGCGATTCAACTCTTCAAAAAGATCTTTCGATCCACAAACCAGCCGGGCGTCAAGCAGGGCCACCCTGAAGTAATACTCCTCCGTCGCATGATCGATCGACTCGGCAACACTTCGCACCCCATGTCCAACTTCAAGACCGGCATCCCAGAGTGGATAAAGGACTCCATCAGCAACCCTGCCGACCTCCTCATATCCCGCCCGATAGAGAATCATCAAATCGATATCAGAGCCGGGATAAAGTTCCTGTCGACCGTATCCGCCAATGGCAACAAGAGCAACAGAACCGCCATCCACCTCCGGCTGAACGGAGCGCAGACAATCGCCGAGAAACCTGTCCACCAGCAGGCTGTACTCGCGAACAAAATCTACCCCCTCAGGCTCGTCCCGCCAGCGCTTTTCCAGCTGCTGATATTCACTGCTGAATTTTGAAATCATGCACTATACCGCGTCCCTGTCTTCCTCTCCGGTGCGCACCCGAATAACGCGCTCCACCGGCATTACGAATATTTTACCATCGCCTATTTTTCCGGTATTAGCTGAGTTTCTTATCTTGTCCACCACCAGATCCACCTGTTCCGCTGCGACAACAATCTCAATTTTAACCTTGGGGATAAAATCAATCATATATTCAGCCCCCCGGTATATTTCAGTATGACCTTTCTGACGACCATACCCTTTCACCTCAGACAGTGTCATCCCGGTAATACCGATCTCATTCAGCCCATCCTTTACATCATCCAGCTTAAACGGCTTAATAATCGCTTCAATTTTTTTCATAGTACTCCTCTAACGCCTTACTCCATAAAGATTGTCAAAAAACAGATAAACATAGACTCGGGAAAACCTTAAATCACAGAGAGCACAAAGGCCACAGAGAAAGAATAAATTTTGCCTTCTCTGTGCTCTCTGTGTCCTCTGTGGTAAGAGAATGGGGCTAACGCAGACAAGCTGCAAGTAAGTACCTTGGAGGTATATACCTATTTTTACGGCTGACTACTTCCCTCATTTCCTTGCTTTTTATTACCGCTTTTGCGGAGTAAGGTATTAATTGTTGTATGCAGTCTCAGAATGCTCTGTAGAGTCCATACCTTCGATCTCAGCATCTTCAGGAAGACGCATTCCCATAACTCCGTGAACCACCTTGAAAAGTATCCAGCTGACAACAAAAGCGTAGGCAACAACAGCGACAATTCCTACAATTTGATAATATAACTGAATCGGGTTTCCTGCAAGAAGCCCGTCAACCCCACCGGGATTCACCTTTTTTGAAGCAAAGATTCCCAGACAGATCGTACCAACAATACCGCCGACTCCATGAATACCAACGACATCCAGGGAATCATCAAATTTAAACCTTGCCTTTGCACTGACTGCGAGAAAACAGCAGACACCGGCAAGGCAACCGATAACAATCGCCGCATTCGGGCCGACAAAACCCGCAGTGGGAGTAATAGTGGCCAGACCGCTGATGGCACCTGACGCTGCGCCGAGAGTCGTCGCCTTCCCCAGGGTCAGCCACTCCATCACTACCCACATAAGCATACCGGCCATACCGCCCATATGCGTTGCAACAAAGGCTGTTGCCGCAACCTCGTCGGCGGCCAGAGCAGAACCTCCATTAAAACCAAACCAGCCAAACCAGAGCAGCCCCGTACCAAGCATGGTCATTGGCAGGTTATGGGGCATAAAACTGGTCTTCCCGTACCCTCTTCGCTTCCCTATTACCAACACACCTGCCAGCGCCGCTGCCCCGCAGGTCGCATGAACCACCAGTCCCCCGGCAAAATCAACGACACCGAATTCCGCCAGCCATCCACCCTTCCCCCATACCCAGTGACAGACAGGATTATAGACCAGAATTGTCCACGCCAGGGAAAAAACAAGGAACGGCACAAACCGCACCCGCTCGGCAAAGGCCCCGGTGATAAGTGCAGGTGTTATCACAGCGAACATACACTGGTACACCATAAATACCGTCTGGGGAATAGTCGGCGCGTAGTCGGCGCTGGGTGCACCGCTCACTCCCCTCAATCCGAACCATGACAGATCTCCGACAAAACCGCCTATATCAGGCCCGAAAGACATGGAATAGCCGATATACACCCACTCTATGGAGATGAGAGATATCATAAAAAGGCTCTGCATTATGGTTCCGAGTACATTCTTTTTTCGTACCATCCCACCATAAAAAAGGGCAAGCCCGGGTGTCATCAGCAACACCAGGCCTGCAGAAGCCAGGATAAATGCAGTGTCCGCCTTATTCATTCTTATCTCCTCATAATTTATTTTCACAATAAACAAAGGGGAAAACCACTCTACCCATTGATCCATTTCCAGATGAGCGAGACGTTACAATATACATACCAGGGAGATAAATTTTAAAGTTTAATCTGATATTACAAATAATTAGGGACTATTTTAGTAGAAGGCCCACCCCGATAATAATAACATATATGTAATTTACAGTTAATTATGTAACATATATGTAATTATTGTGCCAGCTCAACAGACCAGGAAATACCTTTCCAATGAGTTTACATTTTAAAATGAGAAGAGTATGTTAGCACTCCGAAAGAATACTTGGTTTAAAACAGATGCTGCGGCAATGAGAGACAATGAATATAAATGGAAAACGATACAGAACTATCTGGCCGGATCCCGGAAACAGTAGTGCTGTCTTCATTATTGACCAGCGCAGACTTCCCCACGAGTTCATAATTGAACAGCTCAGCAGCCTTGAACAGAGTATTGCCGCAATAAAAGATATGCATGTCCGAGGTGCCGGGCTCATCGGGGCCACCGCCGCTTTTGGTATGTACCTCGCCTCTCTGCAGGCGCCTGATCATAATTTCTCCGATTTTATGATGAAAAGTGCGGACAGACTCAATCGCTGCAGGCCCACCGCCAGAAATCTCAAGTGGGCCACGGAGAGAATCCTCAGGGCTATGGCAAAAGCTGACCAGCCTGAAGAAAAAAGAACCATTGCCTTTTTAACAGCCTGTGCCATAGCCGACGAAGACGCGGAATTCTGCAGAAGACTTGGCGATTTCGGCCTTGAAATCATCAGAGAAATAAGCAAAAAGAAAGGCGGGAAAACCGTCAACATTCTCACCCACTGTAACGCAGGGTGGCTTGCCTTTGTTGATTACGGCAGCGCAACGGCGCCAATCTATGCGGCAAGAGATGCCGGCATTGATATCCATGTCTGGGTTGACGAGACACGTCCCTGGAACCAGGGTGCCAAACTCACGGCATGGGAACTGCAGCAGGAAAATATCGCCAGCACCCTTATAACCGACAACGCGGGAGGACACCTGATGCAGCACGATTTGGTGGATCTTGTCCTCGTTGGCACCGATCGCACGACCCATACCGGCGATGTGGCAAACAAGATAGGCACCTACCTGAAAGCACTGGCTGCCCGTGACAATAACATTCCCTTTTATGTTGCTCTGCCATCATCAACTTTTGACTGGACACTTGACAAGGGGGTAGAAATTCCGATAGAACAAAGGTCAGGGGAAGAAGTTACTTCAATCTCCGGTGCAGATGAGAAAGGCAGGATTGTTACTATACAATTAACAGCTCCCGGAACCCGGGCAGCCAACTACAGCTTTGATGTAACTCCGGCGCGACTGGTTACAGGCCTTATCACTGAACGGGGAATTGTGAAAGCGGAGCGGGAGGAGATCCATAGACTCTTCCCTGAATGCGGCGTATTGTTAGAATAACTACAGGAAAAAAATATGACTACACAAGAACAGAGAAAATTCATCCGCTACGACGCATTGCATCTTCTTGATTACACAGTTCTGGATGAAAATGGAGACGGCGGCGACTATTCCATGGGAAGGACCATCGATGTGAGTGTTGATGGCATCAAACTTGAAACAAGCATTCATATCCCGATGGACAGCAAACTCCTTATAACAATCGGTCTGGAGGACGACCTGGTGGATCTGAAAGGAATGGTCACCCATGAATCCCCCCACAATGGCCGTTTTCTCTCAGGAGTAGTCTTTCTCAAGGTCTCAAAAAACGGCAGACGTGTCTTTGCAAAATATGTGGAAGCTTTCCAGCGCAGAAAGGCTGAACTGAAAAAGCAGCAGGATAAGGCCGGACAGTAGTCATCCTGCTCAGCTCTCATCCTGCCTGCCATACGCATCCTCGTAGCGAACGATATCATCTTCACCGAGGTAACTGCCAATCTGAACCTCGATCAGTTCCAGAGGGATCACACCGGGATTTTCCAGTCTGTGTCGGGTTCCTGCGGGAATATACGTCGACTGATTTTCATAGAGGAAGACTTTATCGTCACCGTTGATTACCACGGCTGTACCGGCAACCACCACCCAATGCTCATAACGGTGGTGATGCTTCTGCAGCGATAATTTGGCTCCGGGATTCACCGTAATCCGCTTAATCTGAAAGCGCGGCTGTTCTTCCAGGACTGTATAACTCCCCCACGGTCTGTAGACAGTGCGATGCACACTGAACTCTCTTCTTTTTTCCTTTTTCAGACGGGTGACGATTTTTTTAACATCCTCCGATCGTGACAGGGGGGCAACCAGCACGGCGTCAGTAGTTTCAACAATCAGCGTATCTTCCATCCCCACCGTTGCCACCAGCATCTCTTCCGCCCTGATCAGACAATTGCGGGTATCTTCTATTATTGTATTTCCAAGAGCCACATTCCCCATGTCATCTTTATCAAAGACTTCCCACAGTGCACGCCAGGAACCAATATCGCTCCACCCAAGATCGGCGGATATGACTGCAGCATTAGCGGTCCTCTCCAGCAGGGCATAATCTATCGAGTCACTGGGACAGTTCTGCATGGCAGACTTTTCTAGCCTGAAAAAACGATCATCGACCTCGCCTTCTCTCACCGCCTCCGCCATGCTGGCGGCTATTTCCGGGGAAAATTTCTCCATTTCAGCCTTAAAGGTCTTTATGGAAAATGCAAACATGCCGCTGTTCCAGCAGTAGTTGCCGTCCTCAAAATATTGGAGGGCCAACTCAGCGTCAGGTTTCTCCTTAAAGGATGCAACCCTGACCCCCTCCCCGCACTCAATATATCCATACCCTGTCTCGGGGCGTGTGGGCTGTATACCAAAGGTGACAATAAAACCATCCGCGGCGAGAACCGCCGCCCGCAGAACAGCCTCGATAAATTTACTCTCATGGGCAACGACATGGTCCGCCGGCAAAACCAGGAGTACAGTCTCTTCATCCATCCCCCCGCAATATTCAGCGGCCGCACAAATTGCCGGCGCAGTATTTCTGCTCACGGGTTCCAGAAGAACAGTATAGTCATTAAAGAGACCGAGCTCATCGATCTGCGATCTGGTTATAAATCTATGCTCTTCACCGACTACCACAACTGGAGAATGAGCGCCGGGAAGACTGCTCACACGCCGCATGGTGGCCTGCAGCAATGAAAAATCACCGGTCAGCTGCAGAAGCTGCTTGGGATAGAGTTCACGAGACAGAGGCCACAATCTCGACCCGGTCCCCCCCGCCAGTATCACTGGTTGTATTTTTTCCACTCTCTTCCTCTCTTTTTTAAACTCTATGAAAAGTCAATTACCACTCAAACTGAGCTATCAGTGGGTACCTTTCTTTTAAATTAGCTGACAACAAGAGTTACAGGTACAGGCAAACAATCCCGCAGCGAGACACAAGCGTGGACGTTTGCCTGTACCATACTGTAACTCTGCGGGAAACATGATCTTTTACATTTTCCGCTTTATTAACTTCAGAATCTCCCCCGTCTTCTCTTTCATCAGTTCCACATCCCCCCGACTCTCAACATTAAGACGCAGCAGCGGTTCTGTATTTGATTTACGGATATTAAAGCGGAAGTTCTCGTAGGCAACAGATAAACCATCGGTATAATCTTTAATTCCATCATCATACTTCTCTTCCACCGCACTGATAATTCCATCCGGATCATTAACCCTGTTATTAATCTCTCCTGAAACAGGAAATGCTGCAATTCTGTCGCGGATCAGCTCAGAAAGAGGAGCATCACTCCTGCTTAAAAGTGAGGCAACCAGAAGCCAGGGGATCATGCCCGAATCACAGTAACCAAAGTCCCTGAAGTAGTGATGGGCAGACATCTCACCCCCGTAAATTGCATCCTCCTTACGCATTCGCTCCTTAATAAAAGCATGACCTGTCCGGGTCATTATCGGAACTCCTCCAGCCTCCCTGACCAGCTCTTCAGTATTCCATATCAGCCTGGGATCAAAAAGAATTTTCGCCCCTTTCTCTTTTTTCAGCATCTCAACAGCAAGGAGGCCGACGATATAATATCCCTCAATAAAATTCCCCTTCTCATCCCAAAAAAAACAGCGGTCAAAATCACCATCCCAGCCGATGCCCATATCCGCACCATGCTGCCGAACCATATCCGCGGTCTCGGCCCTGTTCTGCGGAAGAAGCGGATTCGGCACTCCGTGGGGGAAAGTGCCATCCGGATCATGATGCATCTTAATAAAGGTAAATGGCAGGAAGGGTTCCAGAAGATCGACGATGGCGCCTGCACAGCCATTACCACTGTTTACCACAACGGTAAGAGGCTTCAGCCTCTTCGTATCAACGTAAGTCAGCAGATGCTCAACATATTTTTTCTTATTGTCAAGATCCTCTTTGCTGCCGCTCTTTTCTGCCTCCACCGGCAGAGAATCCGTTACAATCATTTCTGCCATATCCTGCAAACCTGACTCACCGGTCACCGGCCGGGCTCCCCGGACAACAAATTTCATACCGTTGTAATCGGCGGGATTGTGGCTGGCGGTGACAATCACTCCCCCGTCAACACCGGACTCTTCCATACTGAACGCTGCATGATATATTTCCTCGGTACCACAGAGACCAAGATCAATCACCTCAACACCCATACTCTGAAGACCGGCTGTAAGTGCATCGGCAATCTCCATGCTGCTGAGCCGGATATCATGTCCGACAACCACTTTTCTCAGCTTGAAAACGGCGGCATAGGCCCTGCCGATCTTTTCTGCGAGTTCAGCGTTCAGTTCTTCAGGGACCTTACCCCTTATATCGTAGGCTTTAAAACAGGGAGGCAGAGTCAGTTCCATTTTTTTCTTCCCTTTTAATTACGCCTGATTATATTCACTGTCAGTTAGTGCCTTACTGGCAAACTTCTGTAACAAAAAACAAGAACTTGAGGCGTGTATTTTGAAATTATATGCCGATGTAAATCACCATGGTACTTATCCAGGCTTTTCAAAACTCCAATTTCTTCGGGTTGGAAACCACATTTAAATAAAACCACGTTTTACTGCAATAATCAACCGAATCAGACAAACAATAATGACACAACTAGAGAGAATATGAAGGGAATTATACTTGCCGGGGGATCAGGCACCAGACTCTACCCTCTGACCAAAGTTATCTCAAAGCAGATGATCCCGGTGTATGACAAGCCGATGATTTTTTATCCCCTGTCAGTACTGATGCTTGCCGGTATCAGGGAAATCCTTATCATCTCAACCCCAAAAGATCTACCCGGCTTCAGGGAACTGTTTCAGGACGGCTCCCATCTCGGGCTCTCACTCAGTTATGCCGAGCAGCCCCGGCCCGAGGGACTGGCACAGGCCTTTCTCATAGGAGAGGAATTTATCGGCAATGACCCGGTCTGCCTTATCCTGGGGGACAATATCTTTTTTGGCCCCGGTTTCTCCTCAATCCTGCAGGAGTGTTCCCGGCTGACCAGTGGCGGACTCATCTTCGGTTACCTGGTTAAGGATCCGGAACGCTACGGAGTTGTTGAGTTTGATGAAAAAAACAGGGCCATTGGTATCGAAGAAAAACCGGAGATACCAAAGTCAAAATACGCGGTCCCCGGCCTCTACTTTTATGACAATGATGTAGTCTCCATTGCCCGGCAGGTTAAGCCCTCCCACAGAGGAGAGCTGGAGATAACAGATATCAACAATGAATATCTCCACCGTGGATCACTTCAGGTCCAGCCCCTCGGCAGAGGCTTCTGCTGGCTTGACACAGGTACCCACGAATCCCTCCAGCAGGCATCCAGTTATGTACAGGCCGTTCAAGACAGACAGGGCCTTAAAATTGCCTGTATAGAGGAGATCGCCTATCAGCTCGGCTATATCACCATTGACCAGATGGAGGCTCTCGCAACCGATATGCTGAAAAATCAGTATGGCCAGTATATCACCGATATAGTCGCCGAAGAAAAACTTAAATAGTACAATTACAGGGAATTATATGAAAATAGTGATTATTGGGAAAAATGGCCAGCTTGGCACTGATTGCCTCACCCTGCTCTCCAAAGACCATCAGACGGCAGGTTGCGATATTCCGGAAATCAATATTGGTGATAGAGAGAATGTTGACCGGTTTATGGAGAAAAATCAGCCCGATGTTATAATCAACTGCGCCGCATACACGGCAGTGGATAATTGTGAAAAAGAAGTTGATCTGACATGGCAGGTCAATGCCCAGGGACCCAAATATCTGGCCCAGGCTGCTGCGCGGTTAAACAGCAGACTGATCCATATCTCGACAGACTATGTCTTTGATGGTTACAGGGAAGTACCTGATCCCTACCTGGAGACCGACACGCCTAATCCGCTGTCCCAGTACGGTAAAAGCAAACTGGCTGGCGAGGAGATGGTAACCGGATATGCTCCGGATCATGCTATCCTGCGCACCGCCTGGCTCTACTCAGCCTTTGGCGGAAACTTTCTCAAGACAATGCTCAAACTTGCGCTGAGCGACCCGGAGAGGGAGCTGAAAGTGGTCGACGACCAGTATGGCTCTCTCACATGGTCCTATACCCTCGCCCTGCAGATACAAAAACTGGTGCAATCCGATCTCCAGGGTATCATGCACACCACGGCGGAGGGATATTCCTCCTGGTATGGAGCAGCATGTTATTTCCTCGACGGCATGGACGTACCGTACAATATTCGTCCCTGTACCACTGCCGAATACCCCACCCCCGCACACAGGCCTGCAAATTCAATCCTTGCCAACAAGGTACTGCTGGACGCGGGACTATCCACCTTTGTCAGCTGGCAGGAGGATATTGATACATTTATTGCCAGATACAGGGAGCAGCTCCTTGCGGAGGCTCTGGGGAATTAACCCTCTCGCGGAGGATGGGCAGCAAATTTTATCAGCTCAACCTCCCCGGCAGCCCCCATCAGCTCATTACAGATAACCACCACGCCTCTGACCCCTTCAATCCCCCGGCCGATTTCAAGGGCCTTTTTTACCCCCCCGTCACCGCCTGCAGTCTTGCCAACTTCATTGCCAAGACGCGTGGCCACAGCATCGGCAAGAGCAGTGGAACCGGCAATCACTGTCACCGAATCGGCCTTTCCAAAACTCAGGGAATGACCGACGGTCCCGGAAGATGTACAGACCCCGACAGGCATTTGCGCGGCCCTGAGACAAACGCCGACCCGGTTACTTAAAGGAGACTCTCCGGCAAAAATCGCCACCCGGCAATCAGAAGTTCGCTGAAGAAAAATATCCCCGCCATTTTCCACCATCACCTCCCGGCACCCTTTTTTTATAAGAGCCCTGCCCACATACTCAGCAATTGTACCGGCTACCGCAGCCATCGGCCCCACCCCTGCCTGCAGTGTCGCATCAAGCATCTCTTTTATAAGAGGAGGTGCCTGGCCGTCAGAAGGGAGGGGAACCAGAGAGTGGAGAAACTGAGGATTTTTCCCAATATAGTCTTCCACCTGCAGCCTGTACTGCAGAGCCAGATCCTTGCCGCAACCACTCACATCCCGATCTGCAAGAATATGAAGATCTGTATCCGTTACCCGTGCATAGGAGGAAACAAGGTCTCCTGCTGCAACCTGGCTGCGGTACCCTCGATCAACATAGGAACCCGGTTCCCTTCGCCTCTCAGCCATGGACTAATTACTCTTCGGAGGTGCTGCAGGAGGTGATGTCGGACGACTGACAGCGGGTGGGGAAACCGTCCCCCCTCCACTCTCTGCAGATTTTTTAGGGGCAGGCTGAAGGTATTCTTTTACCGCATCAAGAGAGATTGCCGGCTTGTGTTGAATAAGGGCTTTGCGGACATTTTCATTACGTATCAGTTCCCTGGCAACGTCTGTGGCATCACCCAGGACACCACAGGTGAGACAGTTGCGCAGCATCTGATTTTCAGGGGCAAGAAATGCTCCAAGCCCCATATGCAGAAGAATCACCAGAATAACCGCTTTGGCAAAACCGACAACGGCCCCCAGCAGACGGTCAAACCAGCTGGTAAAGGTAAGCTGAACAATATGGCGAAGAACCTTGCCCAGGAGTAAAACCACAACATATGTGACCAGGAACAGAACGAGGTAACTTGCAAGGAATACTACCTTGGGGTTATCCGATATACCTCGCAATAGCGGCAGGATTCTGTCATGATACTGACTGGCAGCAAAATAACCAAAATAGAGCGCAAAAAGCCCGGTAATCTGCCTGAGGAAACCAAGCCATATACCGCGACCGATCAATAAACCAAACAGGGCAATTACAATAAGATCATAAACTGTCATTCCGGCTATGATATCCATGATACTCCTCTACTCAAACTGTTAAAAAATTCAGATAAACCGGGATTATACTACATATGCAGATTTCAGCAGATGCACTCCGGACCACACCCTGCCCCGAAAAGTAGCAAGAACTGTTGAAACTGCAAGCTTTTTCAGTAACTGCAAACAGACACCCGGAAAAAGTACAGCAGCGCCATGCCAACAGATTTCTTTCCTCCTCAACTGAGCGAAACTCTCAGAGAAATTTTCGCTTCCGTTCCCTTTTCACCGGCCATCATCAAAATGATTGGTGCAGAAGAGAACATTACCCCCGCTTTTCTCTGCCCCGGGGAGCAGACTCAGCTGCAGAGCTATAAATTTCCCAAAAGACGCTCTGAATTTCTGAGCGGCAGGATCTGTGCCAAACTGGCAGCATCGCACTACTTGCAGGAGCATCTTCATAACCTGCCTGAAATGGAACAGATAGAAATATGTAACAGTGAAAGCGGACGCCCTTTCCTCTCACTTCATCCGCCCCGGCCATTCATTCCTCCCGAAATCTCAATCTCTCACAGCAGCGGATACGCGGCGGCAATAGCAGCACAACACCGCTGCGGTATCGATATTCAAAAACAGGCAAAAAGTCTGATAAAAGTGAAGGAAAGATATTGCGGCGCGAGGGAATATGCTCTTCTTACCCAAATCATAAAAAAAGAAGATGAACTCGCGCGGCTGGCCCTCCTGTGGGCGGCGAAAGAGGCAATACAGAAAACCTTCAGCACAAAAAGCGGCGTCGTTGCCTTTTCCGGTATACGGTTGCAGGCGGGTGAGGAAATTAATGGCGGATGTCTGGTCTTTTCTTTCTCACTGCCACCCGGAAATAAACAGTATGGACAAAAAAATATCAGGGTTGCCGCTGTAACTTTTGCAGACTATGGTGTAGCTGTGTCCATATCCGAAAAGGGGACAAACTGATGCCTGAACTGCCCGAGGTGGAGGTGATCTGTCGGGGAATTCGCCCCTTTCTGCTGAACCGGACAATCAGGGAAATCCATCACAGCGGGAAAAAGCTGCGACGGGACGTTCCAGTAACAGCACTCAATGAAGAACTGATTAACAGCCGGGTTGCAGCTGTTGAACGGAGAGCAAAATACCTGCTGATCCGCTTTGATACCTCCGCCCTGCTGATCTTCCATTTTGGTATGACGGGCAATCTGGGTATCTTCTCCCCGCACAGTCCGACGGCAAAACATGACCACCTTCGTCTGCGGCTTGACAATGAAACGGAGTTGCGTTTCAACGACACCAGAAGGTTCGGATCGATCTCCCTTATCCGTCCCGGTGAACAGGGCACAGTCGAACGTGATTTTTTCAAAAACAGCGGCCCTGAACCATTTACAGATAAATTCAGCGGCAAATATCTGCAACAGCTTGCCAAAGGTAAACAACAGCCGGTGAAAGTGTTTATCATGACCAGCCGGACCGTAGCAGGAATTGGTAATATCTACGCCAGCGAGAGTCTCTTTGCTGCAGGCATCCGCCCTTCCCGCAAAATAAAACAGATCTCCCTGCAGAGCTGGAACAGGCTCGCAGCTGAAATCCGCAAGGTGCTGAAAGAGGCTATTTCCTGCGGCGGTTCAACCATCAGTGACTTTGTCAATGCCAGCCAGGAAAAAGGGTATTTCCAGATGAACTTCAAGGTCTATGGCCGGTCAGGGGAAAGCTGCCTGAAATGTTCCTCCTCCATCAAAAAACAGACTATTGGAGGGCGGGCCAGCTACTACTGTCCAAAATGCCAGAAATAAGGGTGTCATCAGCGTAGCCGGAAATCATACCAGGGCGTTGGCGTACTGCAGAGAACGAAGATATATATCGGGAACCGGACCTGAATCAACACCTGTCAGCAGCAGGGCTTTATTAAACTTGTGTATCTGCCCTCTTTCATAGGCAATCGCGGCTTCCAGAAAAGGTATATATTTACCGCTCTGCGTCGATAGTGCCTGCTTAATCTCCTCGGCTACAGGGAGTTTATCCATAAGAACATTTATATCTGTATCAAGCATTGAATCTATCAAAGAAAAGAGGCCGAGAAGAAACAGCTCCATAGCGACATTTTTTAACCGGCTCTGCCGTGCCAGCAGTTCACAAAACTTGGCACGAACCAGACACAAGCGCACAAGTTCCCCGGGTTTATCCACCGACAGCTCCGACACAATCACCAGAATAAGGAACCTCCTCAGCTGGTTCTCTCCAAGATAGGCTATACCCTGCTTCACGGTCTTTACCTTCTGCAGACGATAAAAATAGGCGGAATTAATAAAACGAAGAAGCTTATAACTGATTGCTACATCAGTTGAGATAATATCGTGCAGTCTTTCAATAGTTGTCTTTTTCCCGGTGACTTCCGCCAAAAGATTGTAAAGAGTGATTTTTGATACAGCAAGTTCTTTGATCAGAATCTTTTCCGGTTTACAGAAGAAATATCCCTGAAAATAGGTAAATCCAAACTCAGCTGCTCTGTCAAATTCATACCGTGACTCAACTTTCTCCGCCAGCAGCTTCACATCATGTTTTGACAATCTCTGCAGAGTTTTACGAATCGTATCAACAGGAGTTAACCTGAAATCAATCTTGATAATATCAGCGATCCGGACAAGTGGTTCAAATTTTTCATGGTAAATAAAATCATCAAGAGCAATTTTATAGCCGGCTGCGGAAAATTTTTGACACGCGGCAATAATCTTCGTGGTAGGCTCGACATCTTCCAGAATCTCTATAACGAGTCGCCCCGGGGGAAAAGAGGCAGGAATGTTGCGCAACAGCAACTCTTCTGTAAAATTAACGAAACATGGTTTTGAATTTGATACTGTTTCGACCCCTTCTGTCAGAAATGTACTGGTCAGAAGGCTGGTGGTCGCCCGCTCACCTGACACACTGTCCAGGGGAAACTCTTCTGTTCCCCTGTAAAGGAGTTCATAGGCAAACAATCTCTCTTTAACATTGAAAATTGGTTGCCTGGCGATATAAAAATCCATTGCCTTCTTTGTCTTCAGATAAAGATATGTTAAGAAAAAATAGTTCCAACTTATTTAATTTAATAAAAATTCTATAAAAACTGTAGCACCTGCGAGATGTAATGGCAAATTTTTTCTATACACAACTTGTATTTCCACGATACTTGAGTCAACCTACACTGGAAGGATAAAGAAGAAAGATTCCCATTATGCAATCACAATCAACCATGCTGTTACCCGATACCATCCTTCACATCTATTATCTGCAAGGTATTTTGCCCTCACATCCCCCGGTCTCAGCAGATTATTTCATCGGCAACTGGGTTGAAGATGATTTCTCCTTTCTCTTTTTCCGACAATCATCCTCCGAGGCTGTTGATGCCATACTTTCGAACAATCCACAGCTCACCCTCCTGGATAAATATGAGATGAGCTATCAGCAGTGGCAGGGAGGTTCTGTAGAGCCTGTCCGCGTTGGCCGGTTTCTCCTTAATCCACCATGGATAAAGGCCCTGGCAGAAGAAGGTGAAATAGCCCTCACCCTGGACTCCGGGGTTGTTTTTGGAAATGGTGCGCACCAGACAACCCAGGCCTGCCTGGAGGCCATTGATATTGCCTGCGCCGGAAAAAAAGTGCAGACCGTGCTTGACCTCGGATCCGGTACAGGTGTTCTTGCCCTGGCAGCAGCAAAACTGGGATGCGAGAGAGTTCTGGCTGTTGATTACAATTTTCTTGCCTGCCGGACAACAAGGATAAATGCCCGACTGAATGATCTGGATGATCATATTCTGACTATTAATGGAAAGGCTGAAGAACATACAAATGTTGCCGCAGATCTGCTGATTGCCAATATCCACTATGACGTGATGAAGGAGCTGGTACGAACGGAAGGGTTCCTTAAACAGAAGTGGTTTATACTCTCAGGTATGTTGCGCAGTGAGGCTGAAAAAATATCTGCATTCCTTTCAACTCAGCCGGTTCTCATCCTGAAACGATGGAACAGGGACAATATCTGGCATACTTTGCTTGGTATCACCAGGTAAAACAATAGAACAGCTGCACGGGAAAAGCTGAGCCGGGAGCTTGTCCATAAATGGCCTATTTCTAATTATTCTATTTGAGATGGTAACCAAAGCACACTATTATCGCTATTGTCGGTTCCATAAATTTGTAAACCGATCTACCATACGATCTCTTTTGAATTCAGTTATCGGCAGACACCCTTCTTCTGACTTAGCTGACAGCAAGGGTTACAGTGCGGTTCCAGGAAGCTAGCAAAGGAATCAAAACCTTTAAACAACATAAACAACAAAAAATTATGCCACTCTTACCCGCAGTTGAACAGGAAACAGGACCAGACCCGGATGCTTCAATAATATGGCTGCATGGTCTTGGTGCTGACGGCAACGACTTTGCACCCATAGTACCCGAATTGAAATTGCCGAAATCTCTGGCGATCAGATTTATTTTCCCTCATGCCCCCTCTATTCCTGTAACAGTCAACGGCGGTTTTGTCATGCCTGCCTGGTATGATATCCTGGAGATGGAAATTGACAGGAAGGTAGATATGGTGCAGCTGATGAAATCCGCTGCAGAAATTGACAGCTTTATCGACAGAGAACTGGAAAGAAATATCAGCGGTAAACGTATAATTATAGCCGGTTTCTCCCAGGGGGGTGCAGTTGCCTACCAGGTTGCTCTGAGCAGAAAGGTACAGCTTGGCGGACTCCTTGCCATGTCCACCTATTTTGCCACCGCCGACTCCATCGAACTGAGTGAGGAAAATAAAACTCTCCCCATAAAGATCCAGCATGGTATCCATGACCCGGTTGTTCCAGAATCCCTGGGACAGAAGGCAACCACCCGGCTGGTCAAACTTGGCTACAGCGTAAACTATCAGAGCTATCCGATGGAGCATGCGGTCTGCCCTCAGCAGATCGCTGATATTTCCAGATGGATAAAGGACATCCTCGGTTAAGGATATCTATTTCCCCATATAATCAATGAAAATTATAGATAAAGACAACGAGAAACACCTAAACGAAGCGGCAAAACATTTCAACAGTGCCTCCTGCGCCCTTGCCCTCACAGGAGCCGGCATCTCCGTCGGCAGCGGCATAGCTGATTTCAGGAGTCCCGGCGGTCTCTGGAGCCGTTTTTCCCCGGAGGAATATGCGACCCTTGAAGTTTTCCTGCACAACCCTGTAAAAGCATGGCAGCTCTACCGAAAACTCGGCAGGGAACTCCAGGGAAAAAGCCCTAACAGGGGACATCGTGTGCTCGCCGACCTTGAAACCAGGGGAATTCTTAAAGGAATTATAACGCAGAATGTCGATAACCTGCATCAGGCAGCGGGCAGCAGATATGTACTGGAAATTCACGGCGACCACCAACACCTTCGCTGCCTGCAGTGCGGCAGCAGTATCCCTGTTGCTGACAGCCATTACAGTATGGAGGATGTGCCGGAGTGCGGATTGTGCAGCTATCCGCTGAAACCGGATATTGTCCTCTTTGGCGAGGCGGTCAAAAACCTCGATGAGATTCAGATGCTGGTATCATCCTGCGACCTTCTCCTTGTGATCGGTACCTCGGCGAAGGTCTATCCGGCTGCAGGAATACCGGAAATGGTCAGACAGCAGGGAGGGAAAATCTACGAATTCAACCAGGAACAGACTCTTTCATCCTCCGGATTCTCAGGTCATACTCCGCTCTCCGACTATTTTTTCAAGGGGGATCTCGGAGACACCCTGCCGCTGTTCAGCGAGGCTGTCTGAGAGAGATACTCCTGACAAAAGAGCTATCCCTGCCTGCTGTCCCAGGTAGTTTTCAGCAGAAATATACCAACAGGAATATAGGACGAAAGCGCCAGTGCCGGAAGATGCGGATAAACCTGCATCGCGTCAGGAGAATAGACAAGCAGATAGGCGACAAGGGCAGGCATTTTGTCGAGCTGAAAAAATGCAAAAACGGCAAGAACAAACCGTCTCATCAGGTCCGGACGCTCCTCCGAACTCCCCCTCGAGGCACGATAAAGGAGATAAAGCGAGACTGAGAGTCCGGCAATAAAAAAACATGTCCCTGCCAGCGCCTCTGCTGCAAGGCGGGATTCTCCGACCGTTAAGGCCCTGGCGTCTGAGGGGAACCAGAATAACGATGAGAGGAAGAGTGTTGAGATATATCCCGCAAGTCCCGCCAGCAGATATTTAAAATGTGTCCCGGAAACCTGCTCAACAACCTCAAACTTCGGCCTGGCCAGAAAAAGAACAATCACCATCAGGACAAGCAGCAGAGCAAGCAGAAAAAATGGGTAGGACGGGGCCGGGCTGTATACAGGAAACCAGAGATGTTCCTTATCCGGAGGCAGAAGAAACAACAGACCGAACAGGAGAGAAAACAGAACACCGAATCCGAGCAGGAGTGCGGTTGTAATTCTGGTCAAGCCTGTAAGGTAGCTTATACTTGCAACGGATGAAGCAAATCCTGCAATAAGAACGCGTATAATCATATCGATGCAATCTCAGTTTTTATTTTTTTAACGTTTTTTTCATTTATCAATGTAAAATGATAACTGCTACCAGGACAGGTAACAACCCTTTTTGAAAACTATTGTGATTTAACCTCTCCAGCTTATGGAAAAATATACTGTTCAGCAATGCAAAAAATGTGGCCAAAAACTTCGATTCCCCCATAAAATCGGGGGAATGCTTATGGCCTGCCCAAACTGCGGCCAGAAATTTCAATCTGACTTCAAGCTGAAAGGATCCACTAAAACACCTTTATTTCTGAGCTGTGAAGAACATGCCACCGGTCTCCTCCCCCGCCTGAAAAATATCTTGAATGCTGTTTTTTTCTGCTGGTTTAAAAAATAGCCCATCCGCAGCAGTTCTCTGTCCATAAAACCTTGCAGCCACATTGTGGCATGCTTAAAGTGAAAGACCACCCATCTGAACACCTCTATCTTAAGGAAAGATAATGAACAGCCCTTTTCATCCCGGAACTCTGGATTCCCTGCCATTTGACAACAGGTTTGTAAATGATTTGCCCGGAGATCCCGTACGCGAAAACAGGAGACGCCAGGTAACAGAGGCATGCTATTCCAGAGTTTATCCACAAAAAGTTTCCTCCCCGGACCTTCTTGCATTCAGTCCCGAGGTTGCAGAGATAATCGGAATCTCATCTGAGACCTGCAAAACCAGCCGCTTCACGAATCTTTTTTCCGGGAACAAACTGATCCCGGGGATGGATCCCTATGCCATGTGTTATGGCGGCCACCAGTTCGGCAGCTGGGCAGGACAGCTTGGCGACGGGCGTGCCATCAATCTAGGCGAAATAGTCAACAACAGGGATGAACACTGGACCCTGCAGCTCAAAGGTGCCGGTTCCACCCCCTACTCACGCAGTGCTGATGGCCTTGCCGTCCTCCGCTCCTCTGTGCGGGAGTTTCTCTGCAGTGAGGCAATGCACCATCTCGGCATTCCTACCACCCGTGCCCTCAGCCTTGTTACAACCGGGGAACAGGTTGTAAGGGATATGTTTTACGATGGCAATCCGAAAGAGGAACCCGGGGCCGTAGTCTGCCGGGTATCCCCCTCTTTTATCCGCTTCGGAAACTTTGAGATTCTTACAGCAAGGGGAGAGACAGATCTCCTGCAGCAGCTCATCGATTTTACCATCCGCTCTGATTTCCCCCATCTGGGAAAGCCGTCAACAGCCACCTACCTGCAATGGTTCAACGAAATCTGTCGCACAACGGCTGAAATGATTATCCACTGGATGCGCGTCGGCTTTGTCCATGGAGTGATGAATACTGATAATATGTCCATCCTGGGCCTCACCATCGATTATGGTCCATATGGCTGGCTGGAAAATTTTGATCCCGGCTGGACCCCGAACACCACTGACAGCCACGGGAAACGCTACTGTTTCAAGAATCAGCCCCATATAGGACAATGGAATCTCCTGCAGCTGGCCAACAGTATCTACCCTGTCATCAACGATGCAGTTCCGCTCAAGGAGAGTCTTGCCCTCTATAATGATATTTTCCAGAACGGCTGGAATGAAATGATGGCAAAAAAACTTGGGTTTACCGGATTTAAACCTGAATCGGACAATAACCTGATCAGTGAACTGACCACCATCCTGCCCCTGGTGGAAACGGATATGACCATCTTCTTCAGAAACCTGGCAGAGCTTGACATTCACTCCGAACCGCAGAACAGAGAAGATCTTCCTGCGCCCCTCACCGAGTCCTATTACCGTCCCGAACAGCTGACAGAGGAATATAAGAACCGTATCGGCAGATGGATTGAGAGCTATAAACAACGCTCCCGGCAGGAGAAACTGTCAAGAGAGGAACGGCACAGAAAAATGAACAGGATTAATCCGAAATATGTTTTAAGAAACTATATGGCCCAACTGGCCATTGACGAAGCTGAGAAAGGCAATGGTGCAGTGATTGACGAGCTGCTTGAACTTGTCCGCCACCCCTATGATGAACAGCCTGAAAACAAAAAATACGCGGCCAGACGTCCCGACTGGGCACGTAACCGTCCCGGCTGTTCGATGCTCTCCTGCAGCTCCTGATCAACCCGTATTGCTTCCTGAATATCTATCATAAAAACTGGAGAACCTTAAATACAGAGGACACAGAGAAGGCAAAAAAATTCTCTGTGCTCTTTGTGGTGAGAGATGTTGTTTTTGGTTTGCGGCCATCGCCCGAATCAGAGCATACTTCTTCTTAAATCCTCAATATGGTTTGCCAGGGTCCTGCAGAACCTGGCCGCCTCCGCACCATCGATAACCCTGTGATCGTAGGAGAGGGAAAACGGCAGAGTCAGACGGGGCACAAATCTCTCTTTATTCCAGACCGGTTTTCGATAACTGCGGGAAAGCCCGAGAATCGCAACCTGGGGGCGGTTGACAATAGGCGTAAACCCGGTTCCTCCGATCCCGCCCAGACTCGATATGGTAAACGTTGCCCCCTGGATATCCGGGATTGCCAGCTTCCCCTTCCTGGCACTGGAACTGAGCCTGTTCAGCTCTGCACCAATCTCCCTTATACCCTTTCGTTCAACATCTTTTACTACCGGCACAACCAGTCCCTGATCTGTATCCACAGCGATGCCAATATGATAATAATGTTTCAGAATAACCTTCTCACCGCCCGGAACCAGTGAGGAGTTAAACAGGGGGAACTCCTTCAGTACAGCGGCAACTGCCTTGGTGATAAAGACAAGAAGAGAGAAACGTATTTCCCCCTCCTGCAGTTCCCCGTTCAACTCTTTGCGGAAACTTTCAAGATCAGTTATATCGGCCTCATCAAAATGGGTCACATGGGGAATCGTCACCCAGCTTCCATGGAGATGAGCGGCGGAGATTCTCTGGATGCGACCAAGAGCAACCTCTTCTATGTCTCCATATTTGCTGAAATCTTCAAGGGGCGGTGTCTCCGGTGACAGCGCTGCCTGTGATTTACCCTTCTCTCTTACAGGTGCCTCAATTTTATGCAGATCCTCCATCAGAATACGACCATTTGGACCTGTTGGGGTAACGGCCGCGAGATCAAGGCCGTGCTCCCTTGCATAAGCACGCACAGAGGGTGTCGCATGAAAAATCTTTTTCTCCCCCCCTGCCACATTCCCCCTGGCCGGAGAAGAATCGCCCACAACAGGATCCACTGATGGTTTATCATCAATACCGACATCCCCTGCCCCCTCGACCTCGATCATGGCAATCAGGTCACCACTGGAGATAGTGTCATTCTCTTTTATCAGCACCTCCCGGATAACACCTGCAAAAGGTGAGGGAATATCCATCACCGCCTTTTCACTCTCAAGAGCAATAAGGGAGTCATCAACTTCGACCCCGTCACCTGTTGAAACAAAAACGTCAACCACTGTAATTGTCTGAACATCCCCGAAATCAGGCACCACTATTTTTTCCACTGCCATAGAACTCTCCCTTACCGGTTAACTGCATGGGGTGCTTCAGGATTAATATCATACTTTGCAATTGCCCTGCTCACCACCTCGGCAGGCAGACTTCCCTGGGCAGCAAGTCCCTGCAGGGCGGCAACAGCAATATGAAATCTATCCACTTTGAAAAAGCGGCGCAACACATCACGCATATCACTGCGCCCATACCCGTCTGTTCCAAGAACCGTCAGCGGATTTGAGATAAATCTCCGCAGCTGTTCGCCATATGCCTGAACATAGTCTGTTGAAATAACAGCCGGCCCATCAAAGCCCTGCATCAACTCTTCAATATATGTTTTCCGGGGAAGTTGCTCAGGGTGCATGCGATTCCAGTCTTCAGTGACCATTCCTTCCCGGTGCAGCTGATTTATACCAAGGACAGACCAGACATCAGAGCAGACATCAAAGTCCTTTTCAAGAAGGTCTGCTGCAGCGATCACCTCTCTAAAAATAGCACCGCTTCCCATCAACTGTACCCGCTGTTTCCCGGGATTACCCTTTTTAAAGAGATACATGCCCCGGTTGATTCCCTCTTCAATACCTTCAACCATCTGCGGATGTGTATAATTTTCATTAAGAAGAGTGATATAGTAGAAGATATCTTCTCCCCTGCCATACATCCGTTCCATTCCCGTCTGCAGCAGAACCGCAACCTCATAGGCAAAGGTCGGATCGTAGGCCTGGCAGGATGGAAAAGTAGAGGCAAAGAGCAGTGCCTGTCCATCCTGATGCTGAAGACCCTCCCCGTTCAAAGTCGTCCTTCCGGCAGTAGCACCCATGAGAAACCCTCTGGCCCTGCTGTCACCGGCGGCCCAGAGCTGATCCCCTATCCGCTGAAAACCGAACATCGAATAAAAAGTATAAAAGGGGATCATCGCCACCCCGTAATTTGCATGGGCGGTTGCCGCCGCAAGCCATGATGATATGGCCCCCGCTTCAGTTATCCCCTCCTCAAGAATCTGTCCCCGGGGATCTTCCCTGTACCAGGCCAGTGTTTCCGAATCCTGAGGTTCATAAAGCTGTCCGGTCGGAGCATAGATACCAAGCTGCCGAAAAAACCCCTCCATGCCGAAGGTTCTCGCCTCATCGGGAATAATCGGCACAATATTTTTTCCAATTTCCCGGTCTTTAACCACTATTCCCAGCAGTCGAACAAAGGCCATGGTTGTGGAAAATTCTCTCTCCCGGGAGGACTCAAGAAGTCGTGAAAAAGCGGAAAGCGGAGGTGTTTTAAGAGGAGTATACACAGTTTCCCGGGAGGGAACCGGACCACCAAGCGCTTTGCTTCTTTTCTTAATAAAAAGATCTTCGGGACTTCCTTCAGGAGGCCGGATAAAGGGAAGGGCAGCCAACTGTTCATCTTCCAGAGGCACATGAAAACGGTCACGAAACTCTCTGAGAGAATCAAGGTCCATTTTTTTCACATTATGGGCGACCATAACCGATTCGCCGGACTGACCCATGCCGAAACCCTTGATGGTTTTCACCAGGATAACCGTTGGTTTTCCGCGATAGTGAGTGGCCGCTGAAAATGCAGCATAAACCTTGCGGGGATCATGACCTCCGCGACTCATCTGCCAGAGTTCATCATCACTTATATCCTCAACCAGTGCCATCAGCCGGGGGTCGTCTCCAAAGACCTTCTCTCGCAGGTAGTCGGGGCCTCTTGCCCGAATAGTCTGAAAATCACCATCCACCATGGCGCCAAATTTTTTTATCAGCAGACCCTCCCCGTCCCGCTGAAGAATTTTGTCCCACTCACTGCCCCAGATAAGCTTGATTACATGCCACCCTGCCCCCCGGAATCTCCCTTCAAGTTCCTGGATAATTTTGCCGTTACCTCTTACCGGGCCATCAAGCCGCTGCAAGTTACAGTTCACCACAAAAATAAGATTATCCAGATTTTCCCGTGCTCCCAGGGAGAGGGCCCCCAGGGACTCCGGTTCATCCGACTCGCCATCCCCCATAAAGACCCATACCTTGCGGTCCCCCGCCTTTTTCAAACCCCGGCTGTCCATATACTTCATAAACCGGGCCTGGTATATTGCCGCCATCGGACCAAGCCCCATAGATACTGTGGGAAACTGCCAGAAGTCAGGCATCAGCCAGGGATGGGGATAGGAGGAAAGTCCGTGTCCACCCACCTCACGGCGGAAATTTTCCAGATGCTCATCATCCAGTCTCCCCTCCACATAGGCCCTGGCATAGACCCCGGGAGAACTGTGACCCTGGAAATAGATCATATCAGCTCCGGACTCCGCCTGCGGTCCCCGAAAAAACCAGTTAAAGCCCACCTCATAAATGGCCGAGACAGAAGTATATGTGGCGATATGACCGCCAAGACTTTTGCCGTCCCTGTTGGCCCTTGCAACCATCGCCATACCATTCCAGCGAACATAGGCAGCGACATTTCTGGCAATAAGAGAATCACCGGGTATCTTCTCCTCGTCTGCCGGTGCTATGGTGTTGGTATAGGGGGTGAGTACCCCCGGCGAGGTGGAAATACCAAGAGAACGGGCCCGATCAGTCAGCTGCCGAAGCAGGTAGTCAGCCTTTTCACCGCCTTCCCTTGCTATCACTGCCGTAAGAGACTCAAGCCAGTCCCCGGTTTCCTCCGGATCAGAATCTTTAAAGTATGAACTCATAGACAGCCCCCTTCAGTATTATTTCTTCCGTCCATAGCGGTTATAGCTTACATTCCCGTACAGAAGTGAAGATTTCGGATGTTCACTTTTGTCCTCTTCGGGGTAGCCGATTGCAACGATTGCCTCAACCACCATATCCTCCCTGAGATTCAGCAGTTTTTTCACATATCCTTCTGCTGACTGTTTGCCGTTGTGTTGTCGTCTGCGAATCTGCACCCAGCAGCTGCCCAGGCCAAGATCGGCAGCCTGAAGGTGAAGCAGAAGCGTTGCTATGGAACAGTCCTCTATCCAAACGTCACTTTTCTCCGGATCTGCGCACACCACCACAGCCAGGGGCGCGTTCTTCATAAATGAGGCCCCGTGAGGTTTAGACGTGGACAACTCAGCAATCGTCTGCTGATCTGTAACGACCACAAACTCCCAGGGATTGAGACTTCTCGATGAGGGTGATCGCAGCGCTGCCTCAACAAGAGTATCTATTTTATCCTGTTCAACCGGTTTATTTTTAAATTGTCTGATACTCCGCCGCTTTTTTAACAGTTCCATTAACATTGTCAGTTTTCCGTGTCAGTGCCTTGCTCTATCAAGACTTTCATAAAAACAGCTCCATCAGCCAGGTTCAGAGGAAGACAGTAATCACAAGATCACAAAATAGCAGAAAGAAATTCTTTTCTCTGTGTCCTCTGTGCTCTCTGTGGTAAAAGAAAACTTCCAGAAAAAAGTAATCACCGTCCTCTCCCGTTTCTCTGCAGTGCAGCGAGACGAAACACAAGCCGGACCCGGAGGAATTAATTGGAAGCTCACACCTTTATCACCTGCCTTATTGCCGTAACCCTGCTCACCCTTACTCCCGGTCTGGATACCATACTGGTTATACGCAACAGCGGCCGTGGAGGCTGGCGTGATGGCGCGGCAAGCTCCCTTGGCATATGTTCAGGACTCTTTGTCCATGCCACCGTTTCCGCCCTGGGAATTTCCCTGATTCTGCTGAAAACAGCATGGGCTTTTAATGGACTGAAATTTGCCGGTGCCGCATATCTTATCTGGCTCGGGGTAACAAGCTGGAAACATGCTGTCCATAGTACCAGATGCATCTTTCCCGATGCCCTGACCGGCTCGGAAAGTGAGTTCAGATTTATGCGGTCGCTACGGGAAGGATTCCTCTCAAACGTTCTCAATCCGAAGACAATCATCTTTTATATGGCCTTTCTTCCTCAGTTTATAGACCCTGCAGGGTCACCGCTGATGCAGTCTCTTCTGGTCGCCGGCCTGCACTTCTCTGTTGCCATGATCTACCAGTGCCTGCTTGCCTCCATGGTTGACAGGTCGAGAAACTGGCTGCAGAAACCCGGGATAAACCGTATTTTCCATGGACTTACCGGGTCGGTTATGATCATGATCGGGCTGAAACTCGTAATAGGGGAACTTGACCACCGCTGAACCGCAGTGCCATTATCCGGTAGTTTCCTTGAACCGCAGTGTTTCTGCGGAATACCAGCAAACGTCCACGCTCGTGCCTCGCTGCGGGATTGTTTGCCGGTACCCCGCTGAAACCCTTGCTGCCAGCTATATATTTAAATGGCAATGAAAAAGACAGATAGCAATAAACGGTTTGGCGTACTGACGGCCCACCTGGGAGTCGCAGTGGAGGTGCGTTTTGACGGCAGTGACCAGAGTGAAGTAATCCGGGTGAAACGAAACTCGGGTCATGTTGTGGGGGACAGGGTCTCTGTCAAAGGAGAAATACTTACCCGCCTGAAACGAAAATCCTTATTAAGCCGGATGGATGCCAGGGGGGTAGAGCATTTAGTCGGAGCCAACCTGGATACTCTCTGTATCGTTGTTGCCTGTGAACCTGTACTGCCTCCAGGTTTTATTGATCGGGCGATAGTTGCCGCCAGAACTGCCAGCCTGCAGCCGGTTCTCCTTGTCAATAAATGCGACTTACCCGAATCAGGGGAATATGAGACTAAAATTCAGACTGTCTATGGTGATTCCCTTCCAGTTTACACTGTCAGCGCCGTAGACAATTCCGGGCTTAAACGCTTTAAAGACTACCTCAAACAGGGGCTGCGGGGAATCTTTGTCGGCCCCACCGGAGTCGGAAAAAGTTCCCTCCTGAACAGTCTCTGTCCGTCCATTAATCTGCAGACCAGCCCACTCAATGAATCGAAAAAAAGAGGTCGGCACACAACAACCGTATCCACACTGCACTCTCTCGAAGGTGGCGGGGAACTTATCGATTCTCCCGGATTTATCGATTTTGGGCTGGTGGATATAACCGTCCTTGATCTTGCCTTTCATTTCCCCTGTTTTGAAGCAGTACAGGAAGAAAATTGCGGATTCCGCAACTGTCTTCACCGTTCTGAACCGGATTGTGTAATCACCGGACTGGTAGCGGAGGGGAAAATCAGCCAGGAACGTTATGCAATCTATGCCGGCATCCTCCATGAATTGGAGGCCCTGAAGACAGAACTGCGTTACCGGGAAAAAAACAAGCGAAGAAAGAAGTAACAGCCACATTGGCAGGAGTAAGAACCTGATCTGATTTTTATGCTGAGACAAATTCAACATTTTTTACAGTTCCTGCACCGGGAGAACTATTTCAGGCTGCTTTTTGTCATCCTGATTATTATCTTTGCAAGCGGGCTCGCCCTTTCCCTGCTTGAACCTGGAATGAGTTTTATCAATGGACTCTGGTGGAGTGTTGTCACCCTGACCACCGTTGGATATGGAGATATTTCTCCGGCAACCGCAGGAGGACGAGTTGTTGCTATCATCATTATGTTCTTTGGTATCGGTCTGTTGGGCATGCTCAGTGGTAATCTGGCAACAATAATGATAAGCAAACGAATAAGAGAGAATAAAGGTATGGAAACAATTACTCCACAGGACCACATAATCCTCTGCGAATGGAACCATCGAAGCCGCGCTGTATTGAAAGAGATGCGGGCTGATCCTCAAACAGAGGACACAGCCATTGTCCTTATTGCCGACATAGATGAAATACCGGAAGATGATTCGAACCTCTTTTTTGTTGGCGGACCGGTAAACGAGGAAACACTGCAGAAGGCCAACCTGGAAAAGGCGGCAACCATTATTGTACTGGGCGATGACACCCTTGAACCGACTGCAAGAGATGCAAAGGTGGTGCTCACCACACTGACCATAGAGACCCTCTGCCCTGCAGTCTATTCAGTGGTTGAACTGGTCGACCAGGCCAATGAGCAGCACTGCAGGCGGGCAAACGCTGACGAAATAATCATAGGAAGTGAGCTCAGCAGCCATCTGCTTGCCAGTGCAGCCAGGGATCACGGTATAAGTACCATTGTCTCGGAACTGCTCAGTTCCAGATACGGCAACGATCTGTTCCTTATTCCGCTGCCGGAGAAACTGGCCGGAAAAACATTTCTGGATGGCCTCATTGCCATAAAAAAAGAACATGATGCGACACTGCTTGGCGTGCAGAAAAGGTCGAAGGGAAGACTCATCACTAATCCTGATGCGGAGTATGTTCTGGCAGCAGATGACTGTCTCATAATAATATCAGCAACCCGGATTCAGGAGTCATAATGCAGCCCGGGAAAAGGAAGAATATCATTCTTACCGGGTTCATGGGAACGGGAAAATCCACGGTGGGTACGCTGCTTGCTGAACAGCTTGGATATAAATTTGTTGACACCGACCAGTTTATTGAAAAAATGGAAGGTATGTCCGTTACAGACATTTTCCAAAAAAGGGGTGAAACCGCCTTTCGCGCCCTGGAGCGTCTGGTGGCAAAAGAACTTGGAGAGAAAAACTCACTTGTCATCGCCACGGGGGGCGGATTAATGCTCGATCATGAAAATGCTGAATCCCTGGGAGGGAGAGGAAAAGTCTTCTGTCTGGTCGCATCTCCTGATGAGATACTCAAACGTATTTCAGCAGATGATGATCGCCCCCTGCTGCAGGTGAAAAACCCCGGTGAACGCATCAGCGAACTGCTGCAAAAACGGCAGAAGGGATATGGCAGGTTCACGCAGATCATAACTACCGGCAAAACAGTTCTGCAGGTTGTAGATGAACTTTTGGATACCTTGCAAAATTAGTCCAGGATATCCATAACCTTTCTTACATCACCAATGGGAAGCTGACCGGGGGCTGTGGCGTCAATTCCCGTGGCAAAAGTGATATCAGAACCAAAAACACCCCCTCCAAGACGGCTTATCGCTCCGACAGCTCCCATTGACATGGTTATCATCGGGATCTTCACCAGACCTGTTCTGGCCCGGCAGGTTGCACTCAGCAGGGTCAGAACATCTCCACTGTTCTGCGGCATAACCGCCACTTTAGCGATATCACCTCCCATCTCTTCAGCCTGAACAAGTTTTTCAACGACAAACTCCTCAGCCGGTGTCCGATCAAAATTATGGTAGGAAAGGATCAATTTACACAGGCTCTCCTCTCCGACCTCTTTGACTCGATCGATAAACCCGGCTCCGCTGGACATTTCAATATCAGCAATATCGACATCCCCGGTGGATATTGCCCCGGTAACAAGTTCCAGCCTCTCTGGCCCGGACATTGTATTTTGACCGCCTTCCAGCTCCGATCTGCAGGTAAAAATAAGGGGTATTGATCCGATCTTTTTCCTTAGCTCCCTGAGAACCAAAAGACATTTATCCATCTCCCGTGCATGCTCAAAGCAGTCAACCCGCCACTCAATAAGATCCGGCCCTAATTTTATTATCTCACCGGCCCGGGCCAGAAGTTCACTTTTCCGTTTTGCCGAAAGAGGTAGACAGATCAGCACTTTTTCCGCACCAATAACCGTATCCCTGATAACAACCTGCCTGCTGCTCTGCTTCCTCATCGGGTTTATCTCCATATTTTGATCTGACAACAGAGTTGCCGGTATCCTGCTGCAACACTGCAGTTCAGGAAGCTTACCAGAAAATGAAGCTGAAGGTCAGCGGTAATCAAAGAAATTTATTGTTATACCCAGCTGAACCTGTCAAGGTGGGCAATATAGTCAAAATCAAAAACAAAAGCTCATCACATCAGTAACAACAGAGAGAAAGGCGAGGAGAAACAATGCAATCCCCCACTGTCAACACAAAACTTGTGGTGCTGCTGGGTTTGCCTCTTGGCCACTCAGTGTCACCCGCCATGCATAATTATGCATTTGAAAAACTGGAGATGGATTGCTGCTATATACCGGTGGAGGTAATCCCTGAAAACCTTGCGACTGTTTTCGCAGGACTGACAAAAATGAATGTTGCCGGTTTTAATGTCACAATCCCCTATAAGATTGAGATAATGAATTATCTTGACGAGTTAGATCCGCTGGCCAGGGTAATCGGAGCGGTAAATACAATCTGCATGGAAGATGGCAGGACAAAGGGATATAATACCGACGGAGAAGGTTTTGTCCGATCTCTGGAGGAAAAGGCTGGTATCCGGGTTAAGGGAAAGCGATTTTTCATTCTCGGCTGCGGCGGTGCCGTCCGCGCCATCGCCATGACCCTTGCCTCGAAAGGCGCTGCAGCTATCTATATCAGTAATCGCACCTTATCAAGAGCAACAAATCTGGCAACGGAAATCAATGAAAGAATCAGCCACTGCGCGAAAGCGGTGGAACAAAAAACTGAGGCAATAAAGCCGTATCTCCAACAATGCGATATTCTTGTCAACGGAACCCGGCTGGGAATGTATCCCGATGAGGATATCAGTCCAATTGAGACATCATTACTCTCAGCAGACCTCATCGTCACGGATATCGTCTACAACCCGTTGATGACAAAACTCCTGAAAGAAGCGCGGCAGCTGGGCTGTACCGTTGTAGATGGCCTCGGTATGCTTATCTACCAGGGCGCGGCCGCCTTTCAGCTCTGGACAGGAGTTGAGCCGCCCGTTGAAGAAATGACTGAACTCACCTATAAACTGATGACAGAAAGGACGTAAAGAGTTGAAATCAATTTCGCTGCAGTTCCTGCTGATAGCCTGCCTGACCCTCGGCCTTGCCCCGTTTACCCCGGAGCCCCATATCTGGCAGAAACTGAAAATGCTCAGCTCGGGTACCTTATCAAAGCCTGTTGATATCTTTGATTTTATAATGCATGGTCTGCCATTTATCCTGCTTACTGTCAAACTGATTTCCCAGGCAAGAGAAAAAGCTTCATGAAGAACCTTCTTTTTTATCTCCTTGTCGTACTTATCTGGGGCTCAAGCTGGATCGGCATCAAGCTGCAGCTCGGCACTGTTGAACCGATGGCTTCTGTTACCTACCGGTTTGGCCTCGCCTCCGTTATTCTGCTGATCTGGTGCCGTATCCGGGGGCTGAATATGCGATTCAGTCTGCAGGAACATGGTTTTATGCTCCTGCAGGGAGTACTTCTTTTTTGTCTTAACTATATCCTGTTCTATATTGCAGAACTCCACGTTACCAGCGGTCTGGCTGCAGTTATTTTCTCCACGATTCTACTGATGAACATGGTTAACGGGGCAATTTTTCTTGGCTCTGCCATTGATCGTATGGTGGTGATCGGAGGCCTGCTCGGACTGGTGGGAATAGCCCTGGTTTTCCGCCAGGAAATAACCTCCTTCTCACTGGAAAACAGAGGTGCACTGGGTGCTGTTTTATGTGTGACAGCAACACTGTTTGCCTCTTTTGGCAATATCACCTCAGCCCGCAATCAGAAACATGGCCTGCCGATTGTTCAGACAAATGCTTATGGCATGGGCTACGGGGCCCTGGTAATGCTTTTGATGACCGTCGCCCTGGGGAAATCTCTTAATTTTGACCCGTCTCCAGTCTATATCGGCTCGCTCCTCTATCTCTCTCTTTTTGCTTCAGTGATCGCCTTTGGCTGCTATCTCACTCTTATAGGCAATATAGGAGCCGATCGTGCGGCCTATGTCACCCTTCTTTTTCCTATTGTCGCCCTGCTGATCTCAACCATATGGGAGGATTACCGGTGGACGGTGAGTTCCGCCGCCGGCGTGGGACTCATTCTCCTTGGAAATCTCTGGATGTTGAAAAGAAAAACCTCAAAGAGCCATCACTAAACAGCTGTTGAGTCTAACGCCCATGAAATGCATTCCACAACGAAGCATGAAAGTTATGTAGTCGGGAAGAAGCGAAGTGCCTTCCCGGTTTTATCGTATCATTTCAAAAGATTTTTTGTTATATAAGAAATATTCTCAACAAATATTTAATGCCAATTCCTATCGTAAAGGAGCGTGAAAATGGTGGAACCCAAAGATATGTGGCAGTGCCAGACGACTAATTGCGGCTATATTTATAACCCGGAGAAAGGAGACAGGAAGGGAAAAATCAAAAAGGGCGTGAAATTTGAAGAGTTGCCGGAGGACTGGAAATGTCCCATCTGCGGAGCCAGTACCAAAGCGTTTAACTGCCTTGGCTGAGGGAGTATTTTCTCAACACCACTTCATCAGCAAAAATCTTGATTACCACCCAAACGCTAATTCAACTGACAGCAAGGGTTGCCAGCGGGGTGCCGGCAAACAAAACTTCTTATTCTTCTGTAAGTCCAAGCGCTTCAGAAATCAGATCAAGGATATGAACCGCCTTTACCTGCAGGCCTGCATGGTTTATCACATCCTGCAGCTGCATAATGCAGCCGGGGCAGGCGGTAGCTATCATTTCAGCACCGCTCTCCTTTAGTCCCGCAATCTTGCGTGCCCCTATTGCCTTGCTGATTTCATAGTGGTAGACGGAAAATGTACCACCAAGACCGCAGCAGGAAGACGCCCCCTCCATCTCCACAAATTCCACATTGGGCAGGGCCCTGAGGAGTGCCCGGGGTTCTTTGGTAATCCCCTGGGTTTTAAGGTGACATGGGTCATGATACGTTACCCTGGTTCTGGCCTGCCATTTTGGCAGCTCCGCCATCTCCTCAATAAACCCCTGCTCGGCGAGAAACAGATTAAAGTCAATAACCTTGCCGGTAAAATCACCGTAGTCAGCTTTCATGGTGCTGTAGTACTCCCTGACTCCGCCATTACAGGAGGCACAGCAGGTGATGATGTGCTCTATATCATATTTCTGAAAACTTCTGACATTGTCTTCTGCAAGTTTTTCGACCAACCTGCCATCCCCCGAAGAGAGGGCAGGAATGCCGCAGCACTTCTGGGATCCCGGTAAAAAGACAGAATAACCCATCTTCTGCAGCAACCGAATCATCGAAGCACCAATTTCAGGATAGATAAAGGAAATCGAACAACCGGCAAAAAAACCGACGGTGGGTTTATCGCCATCCCCCCTGATAAACTCAGGGAAGAGATCAAAGAGATTTTTTGCAGGGATAACAGGCAGGCTGCGATCCTTCATCAGCGGCACAGGAAAGCGCAGACGAAGGCCACTTGAAGCAGGGATTTCTTTCAAAAGCAATGGAGAAAGAGCGGCGCCGGTCTTTATCGCCGCCTTCATCAGCGGTTTATGACCGATAACAGTGGACACCCCCCTGCCGAGAAGAGAAAGACCACGATTATCAGTTATCTCTCTTCGAATGGCTCCCACTATTTTATCGGTGGGTACACTGTTTGGACATGTGTTGACACAGGAGCCACACATCAGACACATGGAGATATCCTGCCTCAATCTCTTCTCAAGAACACCCGTTTTATCGAGAAGAGCTGCGGCAAGAGCAATTTTCCCGCGGGCAACATCGCCTTCCCTGCGATTTTCCAGATAAACAGGGCAGTGAGCCTGGCAGGCCCCGCATTTCACACACTCGCGAATCTGCACCTCATAATCTTTCAGCGTTTTATTCTTATCCATTTTCAGCCAGACACATCACTCTCGAAAATTTTTCCGGGATTAAGGGTATTATTGGGATCAAGGGCCCTTTTAATGCGCCGCATATAGTCGAGAGTTGAGTTGTCAATTTCCATCCCCAGATAGTCCATTTTCGAGATACCGATACCATGTTCACCGCTGATGGATCCTTCAAGGGCCACTGCTGCATGGAAAATTTCTTTCATGACCATGTCTACTTTCTCCTGCATTCCATCTTCTGCAAGATCAACCATCACATTAACATGGATATTGCCATCACCGGCATGGCCGAAATTAACTATCGGCACATCATATTTTTCAGATAAGTGCTCCAGAGCAGTTATCATATCCGGAACTTTTGAACGGGGTACAACAATATCCTCATTAAACTTATCGGGATTCACCTTGCGCAGACTCGGGCTGACTTTACGTCTTACCTCCCAGATCTCTTCGGATTCCGCATCAGTTTCCGCTATGCGGGTATCAAGAACACCAAGGGGCCGGATAATATCCAGTATCCTGGCTGCCTGTTTTTCGATAACATCACTGTCACCGTCGACCTCAATTATCAGCAGCGCCCTGCACTCATCCGGTAGGGGAATCGGCGAAATATCCCGGATGCAGCCAATGGTAGCTGCATCAAGGAACTCCAGCGTAGTCGGAATGATCTTTGCCCGGATAATATCAGCGACTGCCCGGGCAGCACCGTCAATAGTTTCAAACTGCACCAGCATGGTCTTTTTTGCCTCCGGTTTCGGCAGCAGCTTAAGCACAATTTCAGTTACTATGCCAAGGGTGCCCTCGGAGCCGACAAAAAGCTTCGTCAGATCGTAACCGACAACATTTTTCAGCGTCTTACCGCCGGTTCTGATTATTTCACCGCTGGCAGTAACCACCTGAAGACCGAGAATATAATCCTTGGTAACGCCATATTTGACACATCTGGGGCCTCCGGCGCATTCCGCCACATTTCCGCCCAGAGTACAGAAATCCTTTGAGGCCGGATCCGGAGGGTAAAAAAGACCGAGTTTTTCCACTTCCCTCTGCAGCTCCGAGGTTACCACTCCAGGCTCAACCACGGCGATCAGATTATCAGTGTCAATGCTGAGAATCCGGTTCATCCGGGTGAGTACCAGAACAATGCCGCCCTGCACAGGAAGAGTCCCCCCGGTAAAACCTGAACCGGCCCCCCTGGGCAGAAGGGGGATAGAGAGACTGTCTGCAATTTTCACAACCTCGCTTACCTGCTCGGCAGAGTGTGCATAGACGACAACATCGGGCAGGTAACTCTTCTGCGTTGCATCATAGGAATGGGTAATTCTATCGCTGTTTTCGGTATAGACATTCTCTTTGCCTACGATATCCCTGAGGCTGCGGATGATTTTTTTTTCCATCATGCTGTCATCTCCCACAGCAGCATTAAACGAACATCAAAGATATCACTCCGCCGGGGTTTAATGGCAAAAGTCTCAGCTTCATGAGTATCAATGTCGAAACTCTCAGTCATTGTATTTATTTTCTCCTCAATTTCCATGCTCAGCTCATCAAGTTCCTGCTGCAGAACCTGTACCTTCTCCTCCGCCCGAGTCACATCACTCTGTTCCTTGGCAACACGACTGACACCACGGACTCCGGTTACCGCTTTTCCGATATTGGAGGCGGAGAAGGCCTTTCTGCCGAAAAATGCCCCGACCACTGCGGCACCAAAAGAGATGAGAGAATCAGTAGTCCTGGTTTTCACATCAACTTTTTCCTTTTCCAGCCTGTTAAAAGCTGTCTGCAGTTTCTTCTCAATCCGCTCCTGCCGAAGTTTATATTTCCCCCTCAGTTTTTCAACCGCCTCATCCTTCTGTTCGCGCAGGAAATCACTGAACCGGACCTTAAAATCCGCTGAACTCTCTCCGGGAGTCGACTCAAACTTTGTCTCCCGGATGCGGAAAAGCTCCTGACGTTCATTCTGGTAGAGATATTCGGAGAAGCCTTTTTTCAATCCGTTAAGATTTTTCATCTTTGAAAAAGCTGCAGGCAGAGGGAAAAAAGATGCACTGTCCGGTCCATTTAAAACGCAGTCGTCAACAGAGTACTCTCCTGCTTCCGCCTCCGGCCAGTCCGGATGGTGAAATCTTTCATCCAGATAGAGACGCAGGGAAACTTCCTTTACAATATCTATATTTCGGCGGCTGTTATAAAATCTGACAGAAGCAGTCGCCCAGAGCCACGGTGCAAAAGATATCTCCTCCCTCAACACATTATGCAGAAAATAGAGCTGATCGATCCCCCGTGCAAGCATGGGAGGGTTGGCAAGCGGTTCCGAAGAGTTGGAAGAAACAGCTTGGGTCCTGTTTTCATCACTGCTGTCCGTACCGGCCATTCCCCTCTTTTTCTCCATCAGTTTTTTAATATCACTTTTTGATATGGGACCTTTAAGATAAGACATCACCCATCTGGTCTCAAAGAGCAACGGTTCATCGAGATGGACGGAGTTAAGCAGGAACTGTCTCCCCTTCATATCGGAGAGCAGATTTTTTACCAGCCTTACATCCAGCTTGCCGTCACTGGCCCCGACAATACCCTCTACCACATGGTCCTGATCCTGACGGGTCTGCAGCCGCCCCACAAACCAGCTGCCGATATTTGAAAGACCCTTGTAATCAAGATCAACCGGATTCTGTGTGGCCAGCACAATCCCCACACCATAGGCTCGGGCCTGCTTAAGAAGGAGGAGCATCGGTTTTTTTGAAGGGGGGTTTGCAGTTGGAGGAAAGTACCCGAAAATCTCATCCATATAGAGTAATGTCTTAAGAG
>JAFDME010000015.1 GCA_019306075.1 Deltaproteobacteria bacterium
TCATGAATTTTGAAAGGCATTTTGAAGAGGGCGGCTTTTTCATCCCTCAATGGATTGCTTTGAGGGGATTGTTCCCATTACTGTTGAAGGTTATGGAGGAAATTGTCCAGTGCCTGCATAGAGTAATCAAGATATGGTGTTTGGTCAATGGCACCCATTTTTGAGCGGAACTGAGCAGCACATCTTTTTTTCCGGCTCTCTTTTCTCTCGCAGAATTGATTACTTTCATATAAAAAGAGACACAAGGCAGTATAATGGTGATCTCATCGGGTTGCATGATCAGGCGGGTAGCTTTTAAAGATGGCTCCATATTGAACCCGAATAGATCGGAATTTTAAAATGCTTCGATAAATACCATTGAAGCAAATTTAAACATACAATTTTAAACAACCTTTTCCAGTTTCTCGGAATCTGCGTTTACCTGTTTTTCCTGCAGAAGTTCTGGAGTAAGGCCCTAACAAGCAGGTACCGGCATGTCAGAAGAAATAGATTTTGATGAGTTACTGAGTAAATATAAATCCGACCCTTACGAATATGTGGAGGTGTATGCGGTGCACACCGGTCAGGTAACCTTTAAGGTAACGGAGGGGGAGGAGGTGGATGCTCCAGGAGGACAATGGCAGCAGATTCCAGGGACAAGCCTGTATGAAATTAATCGCGAAAGGAATCCGAAAATAGTTGCCGCCCGGACTAAAGGAACGGTTGCTGAAATTGTCTCTGAGCTGGATGGTTGTTTTGTCGAGGCTGGTGAGAGATTGATGACAATTAAGCACCCTTTGAAAAAGAAAGAGATTATTGAAAATATTTTTAAGGAAGTCCTCTCTCTTTTTCATGCCCCTGAAACTGCAAAATATTTTTTTTCTATGGATATTCAGTCAAGAATTGATAAAAAAGGTGCGCGATCAATTACTATTGAACAGGGGGAGGAGATTATCACCATGTCGCTGATGAAACGGGATACTCCTGTTTATTATACAGGGGAGCGTGGTGTTATTCACTCTATCTACTTTCAGCCGGGTATTTCCGTCAACCAGGGTGACCCTTTGATTGGTATTTGTGCTCCGGAAAAACTTCCCCTGATTCAGAAAATTATAACCAGGGTTAAAGCTGACTGGGATAGTGATCATTGACAGGTTGCTGCTTTTATCTGTTTCACTTTTTTTAGTGAGGAATCTGTGGCCCTGAATAACCCTTCTCCCCTGGATGTTTCCCGTCATTTGCAGTGCCAGATGGCCGGCGCCGGCGGCTTTCATGATAAAGAGATTGTTCTCCGCTATGGCGCATTTGTCGGATCGAAAATTGAGAGCCACACTCATCTGCAGCGAGCAATGGGCCGGGCGCGAACCAGAATAGAGATGTCCGCTGCATCGGGCTCATCAATTGCCAGCGGAACAGTCATCCTGGCCGACACCATGAGTCATTCCAGGGGAAGATTCAGCAGAGAATGGCACGCTCCTCCTGGTGGTGTCTGGGGATGTATGATTCATGCCAACACCCTTCTGCCCGGTTCACGAAATCTTGTTCCTCTGGCTGTTGGTGTTGCATGTTGCGAGGCTGTCCGTGAAACGGGAGGGCGTGGGGCTGTACTGCGCTGGGTGAATGATCTGCTTCTGGAAGGGAAGAAACTGGCCGGTTTCCTGGTGGAAACTTATACTGAGTCACACTTTAAAGAAGAGTATAATCTTGTTGGCTTTGGCATTAACATTAATAACAGAAATTTCCCCGAAGAGTTGTCCGGTTCTGCTGTTTCCCTGGCAGAAGTGCTTGGGTACTCAGTTGATCCGGCTTCGTTTACCGCACTGTTTCTTGCTCGCCTTGCCTGGAATTTCGGTCTGCTCTATTATGAGGAGTCCTGTGATTTACGTGGTGATGGATTCTCCGGTGAGGCTGGAGAGCATCTTCTGTTAAGGGAATGGCGGCAACTGTCCGACACCATAGGACAAAGGGTCCAGTATGGTTTTGATGTGATGACTTCTCCACAGTATGAGGCTGACGTCCTGGGAATAGATGGGCGTGGCGGCCTTCACTTGCGACTGGACGATGGGCTTGAGAAAGTTGAATACAGTGGGGAAGTGCGTTATCTGTGATTTTTAGTACCTTACTCTGTAAAAGCTGTAAAGAAAAATAGGTAGGCGAAGACTCCGAGAAAATGAAGAAGGGTATTTAACCATAAAACTAAATAGCTACCTTCAAGGTACTTATCCAGTGTGACTAAAAAGTTTTCCGGCTTGTCGGGTTAGGAGGCTGTTGCAGGCGGGCAGGCTTCCAGGAAACGATTTCCCGCTGAAATAGCTGTCTGCCGTAATCGTGGAGAATTGAAAGTGCTTCCTGCAGGCTGTTCCCCGATATTTTAAGGCGGTGCAGTCTGCTGAGTGGCTGGTCCTGCACTGCCAGTAATATTTTTATTGTCCCCATGGACAAACGGATGAGTCTTGTGCCGGTATCGGAGCAGCTGGAACAGACAAGGCCGCCTGTGGTTGTGTCGAAACTGTAGTTAAGGCCAGTTTGTAGACGGATGTTGCAGCTGCTGCAGGCTGAGAGGTCGGGGCGGTAGCCTATTGCGTCGTAGAATTTAGTGAGAAAAAATGCGAGAACAGTCCGGGGATTACTTTTCTGGTCAATATTATGGAAGGCCCAGAGGCTGAGGCGAAATAATAAATCGCCCACTTCCCCTTCCCGTGTTGCAATGAGAAGAAATTCCCTGATAATTGAAGCAGTGGTGTATAAGTCATAACTTTGGCGGATATTGAGAAAGCTGGTGTAAAGCTCTGCCTCCGACAAAAATGTGAGGCTGCGGTTGGGTGTTACCTGGTAGCTGATATGGAGAAAACTGAATAACTCAAGCTTGTTGACGAACCGTTTTTTGGATCTTTTTGCTCCTTTGGCAATGGCTGAAAGCCTGCCTCCATCTCTACTTAAAAAGGTAACAATAATATCTGATTCACCATGTTCAAAACAATCCAGAACAATGGCCTCGGTTTCCCTGGAACTCCTGGCCATTACTGAACGGCAGGAGTTTTCCCGGCCTGCTGTTTTGGGGCCGGGTTATCAGCCGACTGTACCTTTGGTTTAATTTTAGTTATTTCATAGAGCGGCACATTCTTGGCCGGTTTCTCTACAGGTTCTGTAACTTGTGTATTTTCTGGAGGTTTCCTGAAGGCTTTCAGTTTCTCGCTGAGGTAGGATGCCGGGTTCCAGGAAAAATACCAGGATAAAAAGGCTCCGGTCAGCAGAAGCAAAAGAATAATCAACCCTGTGTAGGAAAGAGGTATGGTCGTTGGGCGCCTGGCAAGATTTCTCACCTGGGGGGCCAGTTTGTTGGGTGGAGGGCTCGGTTGTTCCTTTGCCGCAGGGTGGTGAGATTTTTCCTGGGAGTAGCTGTGTAGAATCTCTCTGGGATCAAGGTTAAGTTTTTTCGCATAGAGGCTGTAAAAGCCACGGGCAAAAGCCTCCGGTGGCAATGAATCAAAATTATCCTCTTCCATTGCTTTGAGATTTGTAATGGTGATTTTTGTCTCATCGGCGATACTCTCCAGCTCCAAACCCAGCTCCAAACGGGTTTGTCGCAAGAGGTTTCCCGCGGTTGTGTGTTCTGTTTCGGAGGTCTCAAGTGACATTGTCTGGTTCCCCGGTTACAATTTTTGTATATATGCTTTATTTCTTAGATCTTCCACCCACTCATTGTAGGTTTTTTTAAGTTTCTGCTGGTAAAGCTTTTGTTTGATTTCATCTTTTACATCTTCGTAAGATGCTGTTACAACGATCGCATTATCATCACCCGACAGGAGTTTGAAAAACTGGAAGCCTCTATCGGTTTCCACAATATCGCTGATATCATCCGGAGAGAGGGAAACTACGGCCGATCGCATAAACGGAGCCATTTCATCCAGGGTGAAAGTCCCGATGTCACCGCTATCACTTGCCGAAGGCAGATCAGAGAATTTTTTGGCCAGCATTCTGAAATCCTGACCCTTCACGGCAAGGTTGTGTACTCGCTCGGCTCGCTTAAGAGTACGTTCTTTTGTCTTGTCAGGGGCTTCAGAATTTGTGTCGCTGTCCAGAAGAAAGCCGATCTGAAGAAGGTAGTAATTTCCCTTTTCCACCCTGTATGTATAATTCTCGTCATAATAATCGAGGATCATCGGTTCTGTAATGATAATTTTTGATTGAACAGCAAAATTGACGACTTTACTCTGAAGAATTTGAGCTTTAATATTTCTCCGGTAATTCTTTTCGCTCATGCCGGACGTCTCCAGTTGTTTAATAAATTCAGGTTTACTTAGACTGGAACGGGCGCGAACCTTTTCAAAACCATTTTCAATTTCTTTGTCGCTTACTGACATGTGGTATTGTTCTGCTTTCTGAGCGATAAGTTTTCGGACTATGAGAGCGTTGAGAGTTTTGTCACGGGCCTGTGCAAGTGTCTGTTGCAGGGGTTCGCCCGAGTTGTTCCGGGCAATTGCCATATACAGTCCTGCTGCTTCCTCTTCAACCTCTGAGAGTGTAATAACATCGTTGTTAACGACTGCCACAACTTTATCGACAAGCTCTGAAAATCCTGTTGCTGGAAGAAGAATGATGCAGATAGTGTAGAGAAAAGCCGATAGAATGCAGTGGCGGTTGAAGAGGCTGAAAGAAAAATGGTACATGGGATTCCTTAAACTGATATTTGTTAGTTAGTGCCCGGTGAATTCGTAAAAAAAACACTACAGCAGCTCATCATATTTGTGGTGCTGAAAGAAAGTAAGTATAATCGGTCATTGTGCACATGTACAGAAACTCTTACCTGCTCTGTAAAATTGTCTTTTTCTCAGCTCTCTACTTTCTGGAAAGGGATCCGTTTTGTTTCACTTTAAGTGAAGGTGTCTGAAAGGCTGATTTTTTATTGAGTAAAGTTGACTTTCCTGTCATATGGAATATTTTATCGCTTGAATGTATCGTATAGCTAGGAGAAGTAAAATCTCAAATTTTCTCTGGAGTCAATAAATGAATAAAATTCGCCCCGCTTTTGCGGTGTTCAGTCTCAGCCTTATCCTGGTGATTTTTTCCGTAATGACGGAACCTGTCAAGGCGAGTACTAAAATGCCTGAATTTTCACTGAAGAATGTTCTTGACGGGAGTGTTGTGGAAAGCAGTTCTTTTGCTGGTAAAGTTTTGTATCTTACTTTTTTTGCAACATGGTGTCCTCCCTGTAACCAGGAAGTGCCTATTTTGATCGATCTGCAGGACAAACTGGCTGGCTCGGGCTTTTCTGTTGTCGGTATGTCTGTTGATCAGGAAGGGGCATCAGTTGTTGCAGGGTTTGCAAAGAAACACGCAATAAATTATCCTGTCTTGATGACGGAGTTTAAGACTACAACGGATTTTGGTGGGATTTTTGGCATTCCCGTTGCTTTTCTGGTAAACAGGGCGGGCAATGTTGTAAAAAAATATACCGGCTATGTTCAGCATGAGGTTCTTGAAAAGGATATTCAGAGTTTGTTAAACTAGACAAGCCAGGAAAAACCAGAAATAAAACTGGAAATATGAACAGTCATGCGGTTGCCAGCACACTTTGAAAAGTGTTATGTCGGGAGTGTGTGATGATAGAAAAAATGCAGTGGCGAAGCAGTTAAGGGTTTTTACGACGTTATCGAATTGGGCAATTTAAGCAATCTCTATTGCACCAATGACGAAAATGCCTTACACTGTCTCCAATTGTATAAGGCAGGTTGAATACAGGTCTTAAGGTGGAGAGGTACTCCATTTAACTGGTGAGTGTTTATATGTGATCTGCTTCCGGATCTTCGTTGTTCTGTGATCAATCCTCTGTGTAAGTTGTGATTGTTCTGTTTGACGGATCTATACAGGAGCTGAGATTCATCTATGGGCATCTGCTAACCAACCCGGTAAACGGGGAAGTGCCTGAGGCTTTTCAGGGTTGTATTAAAGCTGGGGCATTTATCAACAAAGAGGAGAAGGATAATGAATAAGAAAATTGTATCTATGGCGCTGGTTCTGGTTTTTGCTCTCAGCACTGCAACTCTCGGGTTTGCATCCAAATTGAAATGCACAGTGGACTCTGTCGCTGGCGACAAGGTGACTATGACCTGTTCAAAAGCTGACAAACTGAAAGCGGGAGATAAGGTTAAAGTTTTGCCGCCTAAGAAGAAAGGTGCTGTCGAAGGCTGTTAATCGAGCAGCGTCTGATAAGTATCCCGGTTTGGGTTGTCAGAGATTGATTTTAAATGTGGTTATCGTGGTTTTGTCACTTGTTGACGTCTCTTTGAGATGCACGAAAATCAGCGGCTGAAAGCGTGAGGTACTCATTGACATAGTCTGGATTATTAAGTAGTTTTTTGGTCGGTTGATTTCAGTATCAGCCGGCCATTTTTTTTTGGTGCTGTCCCCCCTGTTCGGACAGGGGGGAATCTTTTAAAATGGTTGGGTAAATATCTTTTCGAAATTATTTTTCTGGCAGCAAAGCGCGTATAATTATTTCCAGGGAACTGAGAGCTGCAATAAAAAATCTTTCCAACACGTTGAGGTAAATTTTGGAGTTATTTAAAGCTATGGTTCTGGGAACCATTCAAGGTTTGACCGAATTCCTGCCGGTTTCCAGTTCCGGGCATCTGGTGATTGGATCTGAATTGATGAATTTTCAGGAGCAGGGCGTTGCTTTTGATGTGTTTGTCCATCTTGGGACACTCCTTGCGGTGGTAATTGTTTTTCGGCGTGAGCTTGTGGAGATGGTAAAGGCACCTTTCGCCTTCTTTTCCGGGGAAAAAAACGATTCTACACGCCGATTCTTTCTTATGGATATCTATGTTATTGTAGCAACTCTTCCGGCAGTTGCTGTCGGTCTCTTTTTAAAGGACAGTGTTGAAGCAGTGTTCGGCAATATTCTTGTCGTTTATTCCATGCTGGTGGTAACTGGAATTTTAATGATTACTGCAGGATATTTACCTTCAAAAGACAAGCCTATCACCTGGTTTCGCAGTCTGCTGGTCGGGTGTGCACAGGCCTGTGCCATTCTTCCGGGTCTTTCCCGCTCTGGTTCGACAATTTTTGCAGGTGTGGCGCTTGGGGTTGATCGGGAAAAGATCGCCAGATTTTCGTTTATTATGTCGATTCCCGCAATTCTGGGAGCAGCTGTATTGCAGTTGGGAGAACTTGCGCAGAATCCATTGCAGGCCAGTGCACTTCTCCATATTGGTGCAGGGGCAATAATGGCCGCAATATCAGGATATTTTGCAATTAAGCTCCTGCTTGATGTTATTCGTCGAAACAGACTGCAGTGGTTTGGGTACTATTGTCTGATAGTCGCCGTCATAGGGCTATCGTTTCATTTTTTCCGCAATATAACTTGAAAAAGATCGCAATTTATGGATATTCGAACGTTGCCCGAAGAGGAACGGAAAATTTATAACAGGATCAGAAAGAAGTATAAACTGATCTTTGATAAACTGAAGGCTGGGGACAATCAGATTCGTCTGCTGAAAATTGCCGATCTGGAGGAGTTCCTGGGCGGAAAGGATCCTTTTGCCAACGTTTCAGAATTTCCTTTCTGGACCCGACTCTGGGACTCTGCAATGGTTCTGGCTTACGTGCTTGCCGGTCAGAAGAAGACTGCAGGAAAGAGTTTGTTTGAAATCAAAGCCGGGCTTGGTGCACCCGGTCTTGCAGCAGCATCTGCCGGGTTTGATGTTACACTTGCTGATGAAGAGGATATTATAATGGATTTTCAGAAGGTCAGCGCTGCGGCATCCGGACTTTCCAATATAAATTTTATCCGCCTCGACTGGCAGAATCCCCGGGAGGCCGGCTTATTTGATGTTCTTGCCGGAGCGGAACTGCTTTCCCGGGATGATCTCTTTCAGCCTTTGTTGAATATTTTTCGTCTCTGTCTCAAGCCCGGAGGAGAGATTTACCTGGCCCATGATGAGCGGAGACAGAATCTTTTCAAGTTTTTGGAGCTGGCTCAGGATGATTTTCAGATAGGTTTTAAAAAGCAGGTTCTTCGAAAGGATGGAAATGATGTAACGGTTGTCATTAATCGTCTTCGTCCCAGGAGGAAATAAAGGTGAAGAGGTGTCATCGTTGTGAAAGGATCGTATGGGGGGTTAGGTGGCTTTATATCCCGTTAACCTTAATATAGCCAATCGCCTCTGTATCGTTGTAGGTGGGGGGGAAGTAGCGCTTAGAAAGGTAAACAGCCTTCTCGACTGCAAAGGACTGGTTCGCATTGTCAGCCCGTATGTCGTACCCGAACTGGAGGAAATTATTCACCAGAAACGGGCGGAGTGGTTTGAAAGAGGTTATGCGAAGGGGGATTTGCGGGGTGCCTTTCTTGTTTTCGCTGCAACGGGAGACCCTCAGGTACAGCAACAGGTGAAGGAGGAGGCCGGAAAGTGTGAAGTCATGCTTAACAGCGCCAACGATCCCGTCGGCAGCGATTTTCATGTTCCCGCCCATTTCAGACGGGGCAAGATGCTGGTGGCGGTTGCCACCGGTGGCGGCAGCCCGGCCCTGTCCCGGAAAATCATGGAAAAACTGGAGTTGGAGTTAGGCCCTGAGTATGAGGCGGTTGTCGATTTTCTGGCTATGGTAAGAGAAGCTGTCACCAATAAAGTAGCTGACCCGTCTGATCGCAGAGAACTGTTTTATAATCTTCTGAAAAATGATCTTGCAGGGTTGGTTCGTGAAGGGAACTGGTTTGACCTGCAGATGATGTTATTGCAGGAGCTTCCCCCGGATATTGATACGCCACTGTTAATCAAAAATTTTCTTGAAGCATATGACAGATAAGGGGACGAAACGTTACCAACTACTTTTATAACGGGGAAGTGTGGTTGTGAAAGTATTACATGGGGGTTAAACCGGAATAAGAATGAAAGAAATAAGTGACCTGCTCTTTTTGTCAGTGCTGGCTGTGACCTTTGTTGCAACTGCTGCGTATCTGGTCTTTTTTTTCAGTCAAAATATACGGGTACGAAAAATTGCGAGGGTGATTCTGCTGGTTTCAGGTATCCTCCAGACTTTGTATATTATTTCCCGTTATATACAGGTTGGGCATACCCCTATAACCTCTCAGCATGAGGCGGTAGTTTTTTTTGCCTGGTCCACCACCTGGGCTTATCTCTCATTCAGGTGGAGATATACGGTAAAAAATTTTGGTACGCTGGTCACACTTCTTATTTTTGTACTGCTCCTGATCTCTTCCGTTTCCTCCCGTGAAATAACACCCCTTGTGCCGGCACTGCAGAGTTTATGGCTGCCTGTTCATGCCGGAGTGTCACTTATAGCATATGGATTTCTCTCTCTTGCCTTTTGCGGAGGGATTATGTATCTGCTGCAGGAGAGGGAGTTGAAGAGTAAAAGATTTGGTTATTTTTTCTCTCGTTTTCCTTCTCTTGAATCACTGGATCAGTTAAACAGTCATTGTTTGACTGCCGGATTCGTTTTTTTGACTCTGGGTATCGTGACCGGATCCATATGGGCCAGACAGGCCTGGGGGACATACTGGCAATGGGATCCGAAGGAGACATGGTCTCTTATTACATGGTTTATCTATCTTGTGCAGATTCATCAGAGGTTTACCGTAGGCTGGCGCGGCAAGCGGGGCGCTGTTATGGCTGTTGTTGGTTTTGCTGCGGTTATTTTCACCCTGTGGGGAGTTACATATCTGTTGGGAGGAGCGCATAGTTATGCGGGGTGAAAAGATACTGTTACTGGGGGTGAATCATAAGACAACTCCGGTGGCAATTCGTGAAAAAATGGCACTTTCTGATGGCTATGAAGAGCCATTGACGACCCTGAAGAAAATTTCAGGGTGCCGGGAGTGTTATCTGCTTTCAACCTGCAACCGGGTTGAACTGTTGATGGTTGTGGAACCCGGTGCGGAGGTGGAAAAGGAGATCATCTCTTTTCTTTTCGGAGAGGCTTTCAGCCCCGCAGAGTGTCGTCAGTATCTCTATATTCATTATGATGAAGATGCGGTACATCACCTCTTTACAGTTGCCGCCAGCCTGGATTCCATGGTGGTCGGTGAGGCGCAGATTCTGGGACAGCTTAAGGAGGCTTACAGGTATGCTGCCCAGTTCGGCTGTACCGGGCCTCTGTTGAATAAATTTCTGCATAAATCTTTTTCCGTGGCGAAAAGGGTTCGTACGGAGACCGGTATAGGGTCCTCTGCAGTGTCAATTAGTTATGCTGCCGTCAAGCTTGCGGAAAAGATATTTGGTGACCTTAAAGGCAGAAAAGTTATGCTGATAGGCGCTGGTGAGATGGCTGAACTGGCTGCTGAGCATCTTGTCGGCCAGAAGGTTGATTCGGTTGTTGTAGCGAACAGGACGCTGTCGAGAGCACTGGATCTGGCCAGAAAATTTAACGGCAGTGCTATCTCAATGGATGAGATGCTGCAGCAGCTTGATCAGGTGGATATTGTCATCAGTTCTACCGGGGCAACAGATCTGATCATTCGTAAACAGGATGTGAAGTCCATCATGCGTGCCAGGAGGAATAAGCCGCTTTTCTTTATTGACATCGCCGTTCCCCGCGACCTTGATCCGGCGTTGATTGATATTGACAATGTGTATCTCTACGATATTGACGATCTCTCCAGTGTAGTGGAGATGAACAGATCTGAGCGTGACAGGGAGGCGGTGAAAGCCGCCCGGATAGTTGATGAAGAAACTCTGAAATTTAAAAAATGGTACCAGGGGATGGCGGTAATCCCGACCATCCGGAATTTAAGAGAAAAAGTTGATACTATTGCCCGATTGGAGCTTGAACGGAGTCTTGCACGAATGCCTGAGATGAACGGTGCAGACAGGAGAACGCTGGAGAAGATGGTAGGGGCTATTTCCTCAAAAATACTTCACGACCCTCTTATCTATCTCAAGAGTGACTCCTGTACCGGTCGTGATAACAGCGATATGAGGGTTGAAGTTATCCGCTCTCTTTTTGGCCTGGACAAACGTGATGACAAAAACGAGTAAAGTCCATTTCTTTGAAGATGAGTGGTATATGGTGCGATACTCAGGTGAAATTCCTGAAATAGCCTATAATTCTGCACTCTATTATCTCTCCCGGGCCGAGGATGGTCCTCAGATCACGTTGAGCACGGAGCAGGTGACTCTTTTAAAAGAGGCGGCCCTGGAACGGTATCGTGAGATAGTCACGCGGGATCTTGTTTATGAAAATCACACCAGGTCAACTTATCGGGGAGTCAGGCGGTCCATTGAAAATTATCACCGTCTGCAGAAGTTCTGTTCTCGACAGAGTCTTGATATTCGCGCTATTCGGGAGGAAGCTGCCCTGCTCCTTCCTCTGCTCCTGAAGATTGAAGCGGACAAGGTGGAACGCCGCCCCGGACGTCCTTCGATCATTAACTGCACCTTTGACGAATTGTGTCAGTTCTTCGATGATCTGCAGATACCATCGTCCCTGCTGTCTGAAAAAATTGAGTCGCTTTTTCAGGACTGAGCATCTGTTTTCAGGCCGGATATTTCTCTTCATTCAGTCGCAGTTTTCTGCGGGCCGCATCCAGTGGGTTCAGGTTCAGTGAATCAGCAAGTGTAGTGAGATAGATCATCACATCTCCAATCTCCTCTTCGATATGAGAGAGGACTTCTCTTGTCGGCTGAGAGCTTTCCTGCTCTGTCATCCATTGAAATATCTCAAGAAGTTCAGCTGTTTCAACAGTGAGGGCCATTGCCAGGTTTTTAGGGGAATGAAACTTCCGCCAGTTGCGTTTTGTGACGAAAGAGGTGATTTCGGCCTGTAATTTTTCCATTGAATTGCCTTTGTAATGGTATTTGTTTTTATGTTCTGTTATGTCTGTACGGACGTGATTGTACTATACTCAAGACTCCTTTGACGTTGAGTCTCCATCCGAATCCTGATAATTCCTTATAATAAAACACCTATGAAAATCATTAATTTCTCATTTTTGCCATTTCTGTTGCTTCTTCTCGTTGTTTTTTCTCCTCTCCGGAGTTCTGCTGATACTTCTGCCTCGACTATTGATCGTAAAAGAGACAGTTTGATCGGCTATATGTTGAGCAAGCAGTTACCTTCGTTGCATTTCAGTAAGAAAAAAATGGATGATGGACAGGCTGAAGCGGCCTTTAAGCTCTATATCAAACAGCTTGATTACCAGAAACGGTTTCTCCTGCAGGGAGATGTCGATCAGCTTGACTCTTTTGCAGACTATATAGATGACAATATCAAGTCGGGCAGGATTTCTCTACCTGATGCCGGATATGATATCCTGAGTGAAAAAATTATGCTCGTTGAGAAAATGGTCGAAGAGATGCTTGAGGATAACACAGTTCACCAAGGCAAAGATCTCTCTGTCGGTATTTTTCATGTGACGAAAGAAGAAAGTTATGAGACTGATCCGGAAAACCTTCACTATGCAAAAACTCTTGATGAGTTGAAGAATCGGTGGAGAAAAATATTGAAAGCACAGATTATTTCCCGATATTTGGATCTTCAGGAGGAAAATAAGGCTGAAAAAGATCAGAAACAGAAAAAAAATGAAGATAAACTCTTACAGGAAGCGGTTGCCAAGGTAGCTAAAAGGAATAAAAATTTCTTTCACCGGTTGCATCAGGAAACGCTGCAGGACCACTATGATCGATTTTTTAATGCTGTCACACGGGCTTTCGGACCACATACCAACTATATCCCTCCCGCAAGCAAGGAAGATTTTGATATTAATATGCGGGGGTCGCTTGAAGGCATAGGTGCTCTGCTCAGGGAAGAAGACGGTTTTATCAAAGTCGTTCGCATTATTCCCGGCAGTGCGTCTGCCAGGCAGGGTCAGCTGAAGGCTGAGGATATTATCCTGCAGGTGGCGCAACAGGATGAGGAACCGGTCGATATCACAGACATGCGCCTTAGGGATGCTGTTAGGCTGATTAGAGGTCCAAAGGGAGAAGAGGTCCGATTGAAGGTAAGAAGGGGTGATGGTAGCACTCAGGTGATTCCCATTATCAGAGATGTGGTTCAGATTGAAGAGACCTTCGTAAAGAGTGCCGTTATCGATTCTGATGATGGGAAGAGGATGGGTTATATTCTGATCCCAAGTTTTTACAGAGATTTTCAGGGAACCCGTAATGGTGCACATGGAAGAAATTCAACGGATGATACCCGTAGGGAAATCATTAAACTGAAGAAAAAAAATATCGATGGCCTTATACTCGATCTTCGTGATAATGGAGGAGGAGCGCTGGTTGATGCTGTTGATATCGCGGGGCTGTTTTTTTCATCAGGGCCGGTTGTCCAGGTAAAAAACAGTTTTGGTGATAAACGTATCTTGAGTGATACGGATGAGACTATTTTCTACGATGGTCCTCTGGTGGTTCTGGTTAATAAATTCTCCGCCTCCGCCTCTGAAATCGTTGCTGCAGCACTTCAGGACTATGGCAGAGCTGTTGTGGTTGGCGGCGATCATACCCACGGCAAGGGGACTGTACAGACCATAATAGATCTGAACGAGCAGATTCCCCTCCTTCAATTTAAAAAATATGATGATCTGGGAGCTCTGAAAATCACCATTCAGAAATTTTATCGGGTGACGGGGGGGTCTACCCAGTATAAGGGGGTGGAACCGGATATCATCCTGCCAACACTGCTCGATCATCTCAAGTCGGGAGAGAGATATCTTGATTACTCAATGCCCTGGGATTCGATTGAACCAGTGGAATTCACACCATACTCAGGAATGAAGTTTGATCTAGATGCTCTTCGGAAAGAGAGCCTTGCCCAGGCAGCAAAGGATGAGGGACTGAAGGTTATCAAGATAGAAACAGAGAAGGCGAAGAAAAGAAGTGATGAAACACGGATAGTGATAAGCATAGACGATATGCGGAAAAAACGGGAAGAGGCCAACCTGGTGCGTGAAAAGGTGGGTGCACACTATCGAAAGTATCGCAAGGATATGAGCGAGGATGAGGGTCAGGAGAAAAAGAACAGCGACGAGGCCATGAGCAGAGAGACCTGGCTGAAAGATGTCAACGACGACCCATATGTGAGGGAGGCCGTGAATATAATAGAGGATATCAGGCAGCAGAACGGTCAGTAAAAAGCATGGGGAAAACAGCAGCAGCTTTTTTCGCAGTACTGTATCAGGACAAAAATATTCTTGAAAAATCTTTGTAAAGGTGATAGAAATGTGGGTTTATGAATGGTCATTCAGTTTTGGTTTGTTCTGATGAAGTGCTGTTTGTCCTAAAGCGGGCGTTGCCCGCAACCCAGGTTATTTAGGTTGTAGGCTGAAGGCTGTTAGGAAAAACAGGTAAGCGCAGACTCCGAAAGACAGAGAAAAACCTCCCTTAATAGCCTTGAGCCTAAACAATCTGTTGATTTAACGTAATAAACTCATAATGATTCTGCCGGAGTCTGCGCTTACTTGTTTTCTGTAGCAGAAGTTTGCCAGTAATGTACTAGTATAACATATTAAAATAGAAGGATTTATTACTAACATATGGACTTATCTGAAGCGTTCAGGTTTCACGGGGACAAAATAGTCAATAGATGGGTGGAGTATCTTCTGTCCACATATAAATCATCGGGTTTTTTTATTAAGGAAAAGGATAAGTTTGCAAATCCGGTGGGGGGGAATTTCAGGGAGGGACTGCAGAAGCTTTTTCTTCTGTTGACCAAAGGGGCTGACCCAAAAGAATTTCATGCACCTCTTGAGCAGATTATAGCTATTCGGGCAGTACAGGAATTCACTCCGGGCCAGGCTCTTGCCCCGTTGAATGGTGTGAAACATATTGTCAGAGAGGCTTTTACGGCTGACAAGGAAAGAAAGCATCTCATCAGTGAACTGTATGATTTTGAGTTCAGCGTTGATCTGGCGGTAATCGCTGCATTTGATATCTATATGCAATACAGGGAACGTTTGTATGAGGTAAGGATTGCAGAGATCCGGTCGGGTAATCACATACTTACGGACAGCAAATGTCCTTCAAGGTTGCTGGGCAAAGAGGATAAAACAATTATTAAGACAGTTAACAGTATTTAACCGGTTTCGGTGCAGTGGAGATCAGTTCAACTCTGCAGCACGGTTTCCAAAACTCAGTTTAATTGAAGCGAGGTAAGAAATGAAGTATGCCTTCTCATTCCTGGCAGTCATTGCTTTGATTCTGATTGCTTGGCTCGGATCGCAGATACCCGGGATGCCATACCTGTTTGGTATAGCTTTACCCTATCTGGCCATGATGATCTTTCTTGGTGGTTTTGTCTACAAAGTGGTGCAGTGGGGCAAGTCACCTGTGCCGTTCTCGATCCAGACGACCTGCGGCCAGGGGAAGTCGCTGGATTTCATCAAGCACAACAGACTGGAAGCTCCGGATACTACAGCAGAAGTGGCGGCGCGGATGTTTCTTGAGATTGTGACCTTCAGGTCTCTTTTCAGGAATACCAAGTCGGAAATTTATGACGGCCCCAAAATCACCTATGAGTCATCAAAATGGCTCTGGCTGTTCGCCCTGATTTTTCACTATTCTTTCCTCCTCATAGTGATCAGGCATATGCGGTTGTTTCTTGATCCTGTACCTGCATGGATTGGCTGGCTGGAATTTGGTGATGGTCTCTTTCAGGTTGGCGCTCCCACCTGGTATATGACAGATATAGGTCTTCTCGCCGGTTGTGTACTGCTGTTCGGCCGAAGACTGATTACCCGTCATGTCCGCTTCATTTCTCTTGTTAATGACTACTTTCCGCTTGTTCTTATTTTTTCCATTGCCGCGACCGGCATCCTGATGCGTTATTTTCTTCGCACGGATATTGATATTGTAAACATTAAGCAGCTTGCAGTGGGGCTTGTGACCTTCTCTCCTGTTATAGGTACTGATATCGGGGCCATTTTTTATATCCACCTTTTTCTGGTGTGCGTACTGCTTGCCTATTTTCCATTCAGTAAACTGATGCATTTCGCCGGTGTATTTATGAGTCCGACAAGGAACATGAAGAATAATACACGGGCCGTACGCCATATAAATCCTTGGAATCCTGTGATTGTTCCACATTCCTATTCCGGATATGAAGATGAATTTCGTGAGTTTATGGTAGATGCTGGAATTCCCGTAGAAAAAGAGCTGCCTCCGAAAGAGGACGAAGAATAGACAGTGTTGACCTGAAACCAGTTTATGAGGATTAGATAACGATGTCAGTTCCCAAATTAGAGCAATTATCGCAAAGCGTAGTGCAGGGACCTTCCCTGGCCACAGGAGCAATACCCACCAGGGACTGGATGGATATACCGGTAAAGTTCAAGTCCGGTAATTATGCATACGTAGCGAAAAAGGATAAGGTGGAATATCTCAACAGCCAGTCCGGCTTGAGTTTTCCAAATGCACGCGAATGGTCGCCGGAAGAAGATGACTGGAAGCTTCCCGATGACTGGAAGGATATTATACTGAAGGGGCTCGCTGAGCGCCTGGAGAAGTTCCGTTCATTGAAAATTTTTATGGACTGCTGTGTTCGGTGTGGTGCATGTGCAGATAAATGTCACTTCTTTCTGGGCACCGGTGATCCCAAAAATATGCCGGTCTTGAGGGCAGAGCTGCTCAGATCCGTATATAGAAATGAATTTACTCTTGGCGGTAGAATTCTCGGCAGGATGGCAGGAGCCAGGGAAATGACGGTGGGTGTACTGAAAGAGTGGTTCATGTATTCCTATCAGTGCACTGAATGCCGCCGCTGTTCTATTTTTTGCCCGTATGGTATTGATACTGCAGAAGTTACCATGATGATTCGTGAGTTACTGCATCTTGTCGGTATTGGTATTAACTGGGTTCTGGAACCGGTCTCAAATTCAAATCGTACCGGTAACCATATGGGATTGCAGCCGCATACCTTCAAGGACAATGTAGAGTTTCTGGTGGAGGATGTAGAGAGTCTGACCGGCGTTAAACCAAATATCTCGTTTAACAGAAAGGGTGCAGAGATATTATTTATAACCCCTTCCGCAGATGTCTTTGCCGAACCCGGTCTCTATACCGCTATGGGCTACCTGCTTCTCTTTGAAGCCATAGGCCTTGACTATACCTGGTCAACATATGCCTCGGAGGGTGGGAACTTTGGACTCTTCACCAACAATGAGACGATGAAGAAGCTGAATGCGAAGATGTATGCTGAGGCGGAGAGGCTGGGAGTTAAATATATTCTCGGGGGTGAGTGTGGTCACATGTGGCGTGTAGTTCATCAGTATATGGAAACAATGAACGGCCCCGCAGATTTTCTTGAAAAACCTGTTTCACCGATCACCGGTACGGTCTTTGAAAATGCAGCGTCTTCCAAGATGGTTCATATCAGCGAATTCACGGCTGATCTCATTAAGCATGGTAAATTAAAATTTGATAAGAGCCGCAACAGTCATGTTAAGGCGACCTTCCATGATTCCTGCAACCCTGCAAGGGCAATGGGGCTGATTGAGGAACCCCGTTATATTCTTGACCATGTTGTTGACTGGGTAGAGATGCCGGAAAACACCATTCGTGAGCAGACCTTCTGCTGTGGATCAGGAACTGGTTTGAATACTGATGAGATTATGGACTTGAGGATGCGAGCAGGGCTGCCTCGGGCAAATGCTGTCAAGTATGTCCATGAGAAACATGGAGTGAATATGCTTTCATGTGTCTGTGCGATTGACAGGGCAACACTGACTTCCCTGAATGACTACTGGACACCGGGGGTTGGTGTCTGTGGTGTGACGGAACTTGTTGCTAATGCAATTGTCCAGGAAGGTGAGACCCGCGGAGAGCTTGAAGAAGGTCTCCGGACCATGGTCTTCTAAATCCCTGATCAGAATAGAGGAGTATATTTCATGTACAATAAAAGAACAATTATACCGGGATTGGCCATATTTGTCGTCTTTGTCACCTTCCCGCTCTGGTTTAACGCTTTTTCAACCGCAAGTCCCACACCCAAACCCGAGTTGCCGCCTGGTGGAGAGAAGCAATGTGTGGCTCCGGCTTCAGAGATGCGGGCTTCACATATGCAGCTGCTGAATGAGTGGCGTGACGAGGTTCTTCGGGATGGAGACCGTCAGCTTGTTACAGTGGATGGTAAACAGTATGGCAGGGGGCTGCAGCTGGCCTGCATGCAATGCCATACAAGCAAGGAGAAATTCTGTGACAGCTGTCACGAGTATGCTTCTGTTAAACCTTACTGCTGGGATTGCCATTTAAGCCCGGAAGAAGAAGCGTTGAAGAAGGAGACACTCTAATGGATAAGCAAAGAAGAAAATTTCTGAAGATTGCCGGGGCGACGGCACTTGCCGGGATCAGTGCTCCCGCGGTTGTCAAGCTGACCTCCTCTTCTGCGATGGCTTCCTCAGGTCATGGAGCTGCCGTTACCGAAGATGCGCATAAGGCTGTATCGCACGGGGCAGAAGAGGTTCCGACGACTGTTCGTTTCGGTATGGTAGTTGATATGCGCAAGTTTTACGGCAAACCTGAACTACTTGACAAGGCAATTGATGCCTGTCGCAAGGTGCATAATATCCCGCAGATTGACAATAAGAAGAGTGAAATTAAATGGATTTGGAAGGCACCTTTTGAAAATGTTTTCCCTGAACACTCCGGTTATCATTCCTCTAATATCAAAGAAGATAACGACTTTCTCGTATTGTGCAATCACTGTGATGAGCCCCCCTGTGTGAGGGTCTGCCCGACGAAAGCAACTTTCAGGCTTCCTAATGGCATTGTTGCCATGGACTTTCATCGTTGTATCGGCTGTCGTTTCTGCATGATGGGGTGTCCCTATGGAGCCAGGAGTTTTAACTGGGAAAATCCGCGTCCTTATATCAAGGAGTATAACCCTGACTTTCCCACCCGTATGCGGGGCGTAGTTGAAAAATGTAATTTCTGTGGTGAGCGTATTGCACTCGGAAAGGAGCCTGCATGTCTGGAAGCTGTAAAGGGCTCCGGTGCTATTTTTTTCGGGGATCTGAACGATCCTGAATCTGAGATCAGAAAGGTTCTAGAGCAGGAGAATACGATCCAGAGAAAACCTTCCCTAGGAACTAAACCATCAGTCTTTTACATAGTGTGAGGATGTTATGATCGAAAAAGTGTTTAAAGGAAACTCCCGCTACTGGATGTGGCTCGCAATTTTAAGTGCGTTCGTTGGCGTTGGAGCGATCTGTTATATCAGACAATATCTCTTTGGTCTGGGATTAACCGGAATGGGGCGCGATCTGTCCTGGGGACTGTACATATCACAGTTTACCTTTCTTGTAGGTGTTGCTGCGGGAGGGCTGATGCTTGTTTTGCCATATTATATTCATAACTACAAGGTGTTTGGACGTCTCACCATCCTTGGTGAATTTCTTGCAATAGCCGCAATCGTTATGTGTCTGATGTTTATTATGGCAGATATCGGGCAGCCTCTGCGCGGTTTGAACATGATGCTGCACCCGACTCCCAATTCCATGCTGTTCTGGGATATGGTTGTGCTGCTCGGCTATCTTGGCCTTAATGTTATCTGTTCATGGGTTATCCTTACCGCGGAACGTAAACAGGTAAAGCCGCCCAGATGGGTATATTTCTTTGTTTATCTTTCGATTCCGTTTGCAGTTTCAATTCATACTGTAACAGCGATGCTCTACTGTGGCCTGCCCGGTCGTCATTTCTGGCTCTCTGCCATAACTGCACCGCGTTTTCTTGCATCTGCTTTTGCCGCCGGACCTGCTCTTATTGTTATTGCATGTCTTGTTATGAAACGTGTGGCGAATTTCGATGCCGGCAAAGAGGCGATCAGCAAGTTAACTACTATCATCATGTATGCTGCACTTATTAATGCCTTCTTTGTGGTGCTTGAGTTTTTTGTCGGTTATTATTCAAATATTCCCGGGCATAAGCATTCTCTGGAATACCTCTTCTTCGGACTTGAACACCATGGTGTTGTGTATAATAATCTTGTGCCGTTTATGTGGAGCTCTGTAATCCTCTGTTTTGGCGGCCTTGGTCTTTTCGGTTATATGAAAATCCGGAAGGTCAGCACTGACCTTATGGTTGGCATTGGTTGTGCCATGATTTTTATTGCTCTGTGGCTTGATAAAGGGCTCGGATTTGTTCTTGGCGGACTGGTTGTTAACCCCCTTGATGAAATTGTAGAATATTATCCGACCGCAAATGAGATTGGTATTGCTCTTGGTATATGGGCAACAGGACTTCTTCTGGTGACCCTGTTGTACAAGATTGCGGTGGATGTTGAGCATGAGGTTGAAGCATAGATTGTTATCTGCATAAACCAGTATAAAAAAGCCCCCGACTTGTCGGGGGCTTTTTTATTTGTTACTTTGTAACTATTCAGCGAAGCGCTGGAAATTACGTAAAACCACTGAGCATAACTATTTAGCAGTGCCTTACCACTGAACCTCAGCCTCATTTAATTTGCAGAACCGATAATTCTCGACGAGAGTAGCCATTGCGAAAAAAACAGGTGTTGATAGTATTTTATTCTTTTACTCGTCAGACTAAGCTTATGCTGAATAAGTTTGTTGAAGGATTGGAGAGTGAGGGCGTTGTGGTCATTTCGCAATGTCTGGTGCCGGTTTCGCCATACGAATTTCCATTCAGATCTTACGGCAGATTGATAAAGGTTACGTTGGAGACGTTTTTTCTGTTAAGGTCTCGAATTGAGGTGATAGACAAAAAATGTTACGGAGACTGGGACAGGGTTATTATAGCAGGACCCACATGGTCGTATCATGCCAGCGGGCCCGTGCTCGACTTTCTGGATCGGTTTGGGAAAAACGTATGCGGTGGTCAGCATGTTATTCCTTTTATCTCAAGCAGGGCGTATTGGCGCCTGCATTATCTGGGGCTGAAATGGCGTCTTAAAAGATGTGGCGCCAGTGTGGTGGAGAAACCGGTTGTATTTACTCATCCAACACGTGAACCGTGGCGAACTATCGGTCTTATTATGCAGATGCGCGGCAAGATGGTTCGTAAGGAAAATTCCTGGTTCCGGAAAAAATATCCGGGATTTGGTCATAACAGGGAACAGGGAAATGTTGCTCTGGAGAAGGGGAGAGAACTCGGCAGAACGCTGAATGAAAGTGCATAACCGTTATGGCCACTGTCCTGTCATATAGAGA
>JAFDME010000195.1 GCA_019306075.1 Deltaproteobacteria bacterium
CATAACTCAGCTGCTGTAAATGATATCCCTTTCTCTCCGCTTGAACTGCTGTCAATTACACCCATAGGAATAGCACTCCTTGCCGGTATTTTAATCTACTTTGTCATCTTCGGGAAAAAACTTCTTCCGGCAGACAGTTGTGCACTTGATGAAGAATGCACTGACCTTCGACTTAAAAATATTTACGGAGATGTTGTCGGCGAGGGTTACGAGCTTGAAGTTCCCGCCTATTATCCCGCACAAACCCTGGGAGAACTTGAACTGAGAGCAAAATATCAAATCACGGTTGTGGGCATAGCAAAAAAAGGCGGATTCATTAAAGATCTTGCGCCGACAGAAAGCTCTCTGGTTGAACCTGGTGATGTTCTCTGGATCATCAGCTCAGATGACAAAATCGAACGTGTAGCCTCCGACAATGGATGGGCAATCAAACCTGAGTTTGATGTGTTTGCTGAAGAAAATTCCCCGGATGAATCAGGAGTCATTGAGGGTGTTGTCATACCTCATTCAAATCTCAGCAGACACTCAATGGAAGAGCTGCAGTTCCGTGCCCTCTTTCAGGTAAACCCTCTGGCCATCGTCCGCCGGGATAAGATTATCCTGGAAGATATCAACAAGACCAAACTGCTTATGGGAGACACCATCCTCATGCAAGGTCGATGGGAGCAGTTTGAACTGCTCAAACAGCAGATGGATATAGCCTTTATTGGAGAAATCCAGGGCGAACAACTGAAACCTGAGAGGACAAACTGCGCAATTTTCTTCCTGATCCTCTCACTGGTACTTGCGCTCAGCTTTGAAGTCAAACTGTCAATAGCCTTGCTCACAGGTGCACTTGGGATGGTCATAACAAAAATTATCCCTGCTGACCGCGCCTATGAGGCTGTTGACTGGCGAACCGTATTCCTCCTCTCAGGACTTATACCACTGGGAACCGCTTTTGAAAAAACCGGAGCAGCGGCATACATTGCTGAAAGTGTGCTTGCCGCAATAGGTACTCCAACCCCAATTATATTGATGCTGGTTATCTCCATACTCACGGCGTTCTTCTCCCTGGTCGCATCCAATGTTGGAGCAGCAGTGCTGATGATCCCCCTTGCGATGAATATGGCTGTAGGGGTCGGGACCAACCCGGTTGTTGCCGCGATGGTGGTTGGAATATCAGCATCAAACACCTTCATCCTGCCAACACACCAGGTTAACGCCCTCATAATGCGACCGGGCGGTTACCAGACCAAGGACTATATGAAAGCCGGATTTGGCGCCACAATCATCTACACAGCAATATTGATTACCTGTGTATCCCTGCTCTACGACTTATAATAAAAGCAACCAATAAAAGTTCCGAGTTTATAAAACCACTTTCTAAGAATGGTCTGTTGACTGCTCAACCAGTTTTTATTATTTTGGTCCTGCTATGAATATTCTGATATATGGTGCAACAAAATTTGGCAAAATGGCGGCCACGGAGCTCTTTCGTGACCATAACATTACTCTCATGGATGAACTGCCGCAGCTTCCGGAGAGTTTTGGACATCTGGACATTCGCTATATATCCGGGCACAGTACGGATATCAAGGCACTGCAGGAAGCCGGTTTAGACACTATTGATTACTTTATTGCCTCTTCCGACCTTGACGAGGCAAATATGGTCGCCTGCTGGACTATTAAGAAAATCAGCGATATCGAGACAATCTGCTTCATAGGAAGAGCAGATTTATTCCATAATATTAATTCATTATCACACACATCCTACCAGACGCCATACGATATTGACACGACCATCTGGCCGGAACAGCTCCTGACCCAGGATGTTTTCAGAATACTTTCTGTGCCGGGAGCGTATGAAGTTGAACATTTCGCCGGCGGAAGAGTGAAACTGCTCGAATATAAAATCACTACCGACTCCCCCATCTGCAATGTCCGTGTTACAGATTATCCGTTTCCTCCTCAATTGCTGATAATTGGAATTATCAGGGATCACACCCTCTATATTTCAGATGGCCAGACAACTATCCTTGAGGGTGACAAGGTCGTTTTCATGGGTACAGAGACCGGTCTCAGCACTCTGGTTACACTACTCTTCAAAGAGAATAATCCTGTCAAAACGGTCACCGTAATCGGAGGGGGGAATGTAGGGTTCATGCTGGCGACCAAACTTGAACAGTCGCATATCAAGTTAAAGATAATTGAGAGGAATCACGACAGGTGCCGGTATCTTGCGGATACATTAAGCAAATCACTGGTTTTACAGGGGGATGGAACAGACCTGGAACTGCTGGAGAATGAATCTGTCGGTGACTGTGATGTGACCGTTTGTGTCACCGACAACGATGAAAAAAACCTGCTCTGCGGCCTGCTCGCCAAGCAGCTTGGTTCGGGCCGGATAATTACCAGAGTTGGCAATATCCGCAACGCCGAGCTTTTTGAGCGGGTAGGAATAGACATCGTCGTATCTCCCGAAGATTCCGCCCTGCAAGAACTGCTCAATCGACTGCAGAAACCGGCTATTGACATTCTGGCACGCATTGAAAGAGGACAGGGAGAATTACTCCGCATCACGCTCCCCGATTCATTTATCGAGAAAAGGCTGATGGACATCAACATGCCGGCCAAAGCGATTATCGGTGTTGTCCAGCATGAAAGGGACCTCTCCATACCTAACGGCAGAAGTATTGTCAAACCCGGCGACCAGTTGAAGGTTTTCACCATGGCCAAAGATGCCGAAGCAATAAAATCCTTCTTTCTGCAATGAAAATATCCGTAATTTCCAATGCTCTTGGACTCGTCCTTCTGGCTTTTGGTGTCATACTGGTCACCCCCGCCATGCTCGCTCTGTTTGACAGGGAATATGCTGCCATACTCCCTTTTATTACTGCCTCATTTATCTCCATCGGCATGGGGTTCCTCCTGCAGTGGCATGGTCAATTCTCACGTAACTTTGACACTGTAAAGAAAACTGAAGGATTGCTGATTGTCACACTCTCATGGTGCCTGACCGGTGGTGTGGGGGCGATCCCATACCTCTTTTTTGGGCTCACACCCCTTGACGCACTGTTTGAATCGGTTTCCGGCATCACCACAACCGGGGCCACCATTCTCACCGACTTCTCTCTCTACTCAAAATATTTCTTTTTCTGGCGCAGCCTGACTCAGTGGCTGGGCGGTATGGGAATTATCGTCCTTTTTGTGGCAATCCTGCCACAATTTGCCGTTGCCGGGCGACAGATGTTTCTCGCGGAGGCGCCTGGACCGACGGAGGAAAAAGTAACCCCCCGTATTGCACATACTGCTAAAGCACTCTGGCTGGTCTACCTTGGGCTCACTCTACTGGAGATTATTTTTCTCTATCTTTCAGGAATGGACCTTTTTGACGCCGTGTGCAACTCATTTTCAACCATGGCTGCAGGAGGCTTTTCTCCCAATCCCCTTTCAATAATAGGCTATAATAATCCCACAGCAACCTGGATTATTACACTGTTTATGTTTCTCGCGGGCAGCAACTTCGCTCTGCAGTATCGATCTATCGCGGGGAGGAGTGTGAGAATTATTTTCAGAAATGAAGAATTTCGCCTCTATAGCTCGATTATTCTGGTCGCTTCTTTCGCTCTTGGCATAATATTGCTGACAAGTGGTGCCCAAATAACCGATGCTCTACGGAACGGCATTTTTCAGATCGTTTCCATCATTACAACGACCGGCTTTTCATCGGCTGATTTTGCCCTCTGGTCCATTGGTGCCCAAGTCGTTCTTTTCAGCATGATGCTGGTGGGCGGTTGTGCAGGCTCTGCCGGGGGCGGAGTGAAAGTTGTACGTATTCTTGTCTGCTACAAATACCTCAGAAGAGAAATCACCAGGGTCATCCACCCGAATGCAGTCGTACAGATAAAACTGGACCGCAATACCATCAGCAGCGATGTACAGAGCCAGATACTTGTCTTTTTTCTCTTTTATCTCTGCCTGATGACATTTTCCGCTTTACTGGTAACACTCATCGAAGGTAACCCGGTGGTTGGACTGGTTGGCACAGCAGCGACCATCGGCAATATCGGGCCGGGTTTTGGTGAAATTGGCCCATTGGGCAGTTTTGGTTATCTCTCTGCTCCGACCAAAAGTATATTCATACTTAACATGCTTGTTGGCAGGCTCGAACTGATACCATTCCTGGCAATGCTTCATCCGGACTTCTGGCATTTCCGAAAATAATTAATTTTCCCGGATGCAGAGAACAGCGCCCCCCCTTGCTTCCGACGAACCTTTTAAAACACCACCAGACTCAATCAATATTATGAAATGGATTGACATGGTTTTTCCTGGGCCTGACCGGTTTCTTAAAAACAACCTTTTCTACGCCATAGGTTTGAACAATGGCGTCAGCTATTTGCCTGCGAACAGTCTCATTATTTTTCAGCCCCCCTTCAAGATTGCCAAGCAGAACTGTACCATTGTCTATTTCCACACTGGCCCGCGGCGATATATCAACGATTTTCGCATATATATTACCAATTAGAGTCCTCATTTCCAGTTTTTTCCTGGACTCCGGTGTAGCTTTAAATTTATCTTTCTTTATGGTCTTCTGCAGAATACCGACCACATCATCAACAGAAAGTATATCGATATGAAATACCATATCATACAGATCACAGTTCTTGTTGTCCTTGCCATAAAGATGCATGGCCCATTTACGCCGTTCATCGTCATCTTTTTTTAACGAGTAACGGGCTTCATCCGCAGAACAGTTTTCACGCTTCATCTCCTCTTTTATACGATCATCCATATTTGCGATAATCCGTACCTTTAAAACGTGAGATATATCCTGAAGAAAAAAATGCCCGGCCAGACCATGATAGACCACATTATCTTTGATCACACAATTATACAGTGAAGAACGGAGGTAACTGATAAATCGTTCCCTGCCGTGACTGAAACGATCAAGCACCGATGGTGCATCGTGCAGAGCTTTTACCAGCCTGATCTCAGGAATATTAAATTCTGTTGATGCAGCCAGGAGTATGTCACGGGAGACACATTCATAACCAAGCCGCACTGCAAGAGACTCAGCTACCTCTTTCCCTCTGCTGTATGAACCTCTTGAGATCGTGATAATGGCCATAAAGCCCTCCTTTGCAGTGTTAGTGCCTTATTTCAAAATTGCTGTCATAAAAAACGAGAAAATAACTTTCAGTTCATTCTGTTAAATCAAAAGGTCGTTTAGGCTAAAGGCTGTTAGGGGAGGTTTTTCTCTGTTTTTCGGAGCAGTCCACTTGTCCGCCAGGGATCATCGTGGTTTTTTCCTGGTATTGTGGCATAGTTAGCGATAGACTGGGTATAATTATTGTTTATCACACACTAACTCGTTGAACATATCGCTCACATTATGCACACAGACACCTTTCTCCTTGTAATTCCGGCCCTTTTCGGCGCAATAATAGGCAGTTTTCTTAATGTAGTCATCCTGCGTCTTCCTGCGGAAGATTCATCTATCGCCTTTCCCGCCTCCCATTGCCCTGAATGTCTCACGCCCCTGTCCTGGTATGAAAATATACCCGTTTTGAGCTATATTTTCCTGCGTGGAAAGTGCTCCCACTGCCGCACATCAATTTCACTCCAATACCCCGCAGTTGAAATATTGACAGCCTTACTCGCTGCCGCGGTATGCTACAAGTTTAATTTCTCTATCGAGGCAGGCGGTTATTTCCTTTTTGGTGCCGCCCTGCTGGTAATCATCTTCATTGATATCCATCACCAGATTATCCCTGATATCATAAGCCTCCCGGGGATTGTCCTCGGTGTTCTCTTTTCCCTGGTGAGCAACTCCATCTCGTGGCAGAGCTCTCTTACAGGTCTGCTTCTTGGCGGCGGAGTTCTCTATTTAATAGCTCTCATCTACTTTTCACTGCGTAAGCAGGACGGCATGGGGGGAGGAGATATTAAACTTCTTGCCATGATAGGCGCATGGCTTGGCTGGCAGTCTCTTCCGTTTGTCATCTTTGTCAGTTCAGCCACCGGTTCTATTGTTGGACTTATTGCCATGAGATGGCAGAAAAAAGGCGGCAGCACCAGAATCGCCTTTGGTCCTTTTCTCTCGGTTGCGGCTCTTATCTATATGTTCTTTTCTGAAAAAATACTCTATTTTTTTCATCTC
>JAFDME010000016.1 GCA_019306075.1 Deltaproteobacteria bacterium
CTCATCGCTCTTAAATGTAAACTTTTGGGAATTGATCCCAGCCTTGTCGGCAACAGTTCCGAGCGCAAAATGCTCATCACAATGCTGAACAGCAGCAAGCCCCGCGACACGATGCAACTGAGACAGACGGAGGGCTGGAGAAAAAGCCTTCTGGAAGACTTTTTTCAACAGAACAGATAAGTAATTTGGAGATTCCATGCACACTGACAAAAAATTAAACCGTTTTTTCTGCCCTGTCCTGCTGTCACTCACTGCCCTTTTTTTACTCTCACCCCAGCTTTTGCTAAGTGCAGAACATAAAGGATGGGAAGCCGGTTCAAAGTACAACAATTATTATGATTATAAAGAGATGGACAAGTTAAAAGGGGTGATTAAAAAATTCAAGAAAGTAGTCCCCCTTCCGGGTATGGAGCCGGCAACCGCTTTTATTTTAGAGGAGGGAGATGAGGAAATACTGGTCCACCTCTGCCCTCAATCATTTGCAGACGCCAAAGAGACAGGTCTTCGCAGTGGAATAAAAACAAAAGTCAAGGGAAGTTGGGCTTATATCAACGATAAAGATGTATTTATAGCCTCAAAGGTGAAACAGGGAGAACACTTTGAGTTTAAAGTGCGGCTCACTAAGGATGGCACACCCTTCTGGACAATGACAAAAGAGGAACTGGCCAGAGAGAGAGCAAACCAGTAAAAGGTGCAGCTCAGTCCCGGGACAAAAGGACTTTTCCGGTGAGTCGTTTACAGGAAAGGCCCTTTTCAATAAAATCAGTCAGCTTTTTGGGGAGACTGCTCCAGATACCATGTCATCGGATCAATCAGCTCGAATCCAGTCTCCAGAAGCCGTTTTTTCACATTTATTACGTTGTTAGTGTACAAATAAGGAAAAATCGCCCGCTTCTCTTCACTCCAGGATTTGGCAGTGAGAATGCTTCCCAGGCAAATATTCTCGTCTGCTATAATATCTACAATTTTTTTCAACTGGCCCACTTTGTCTTCGCAGAGAATACACAGCAGGCTCCCGGGCTCATCAATACCCATGACGTTGACAAATGCAGTCAGGAGATCCCGCGTTGAAAGTATTCCTTTCAGATATCCCTCTTCATCAACAACAGGCAGAGCTCCAACCTTTTTCTTCTGTATTACCAGCAAAGTATCCTGTATGGTAAAATAAGGATAAATTGTAAGAGGATCCCTGGTCATAATATCTTTAACCTGGAAGTTCATTATCGTCGAGAGGGTCTGCTCATAATCCTCCTTTTTCTTCAGGGTCGAAGGCATCGCATCCCGCATATCCCTGTCGGTGACTATACCAACTAACTTCTCTCCCTCGTCAACTACAGGCAGATGCCTGATAGAGTTGTCCGACATTATTTTTTTTGCCTCACCAATGGTAAGATCCGGACCGATAGTAATAAGGTCTGTTGCCATTCTTTCAGTTACAAACATGGTGCCTCCACAATAGTGTCATATTTGAAAAACCTGATATGACGAGCCCGCAGAAACCGCGCCGGACCGTCAGGTAGTGATTTAAATCTCCTCTTCCCGCTACCGCATATGGGCAAGCATCTTGATATGATTTTCTACCAGCAGGGGCAGTATATCAAGATTATAACCACCTTCGAGAACAGATATAACCCTGCCGTCAGCAAATTTATCCACAAGGTTGACGATCACTTCAGTCACAAAATCATATCCTTCCGTGGTGAGATTGGTACCGGACATCAGATCACTGATATGGGCATCGAAGCCGGCTGAAAGCAGAACGACCTCAGGACGGAACTGTTTAAACGCCGGAACAAGATCCTGCATTATTACTTTCCGATACTCATCATCACCTCTACCCGGCAGGATCGGAGAATTTCGGGTGAACCCGTTTCCAGCTGCCACACCTGTCTCAAACTCTCTGCCCGTACCGGGATAAGCAAATGAAGGGTGCTCATGAACAGAATAATAGAAAACCGACGAATCCTGATCAAAAATATGCTGAGTGCCATTACCATGATGAACGTCGAAATCAATAATCCCTACGCGCTCTATCCCATGCTGTTTCTGCAGGTAACGGGCTCCTATCGCCACGTTATTAAAATAACAGAACCCCATGGGCTTATCCACCTCCGCATGATGACCGGGGGGACGGACCGCACAAAACGCATTATCCACCTCCCCTTCCATCACCGCGTCAATTGCTTTTAAAACGCCCCCCACAGCCAACAGGGCGATTTCATATGTATCCCTGCAAATTGCATTATCAGGATGATCAAACTCCGGCAGACCCATAATGCAGGTTTCCTCAAACTTCATAATGTAATGAATATTATGTACAGCCTCAATCCATTGCTGCCCGGCCTTTTCCGGAGCAATCATGACCAGCTTGTCAAGCAGTCCGGAATCGGACAGCCCTTTGTAAATGGCCTTCAACCTCTCTGGTGATTCAGGATGATACTCACCAGTAGTATGCAATAGGTACCTTTCGTCGTAAACAAACCCTGTTCTTTTCATAGAATATTCACCTGGTCTTCAGCAAAATTATTTTCGCTTGACAATCACACCCGCGAGAGATAACAGCCTAGCATTATTTATCCATATTTTTCAAGCCATTTTGTTGCATCGATCTCCGCAATGTCAGCAGTATAGAGAAGAGAGTTATTTTTTCACCCTCTTTTTTTCTTGACAAACAAAACAGTCATACACTAATAAGAAGTAACATTGTTACTTAGCAGACGAGCAGTATCTCCGAACAAACTTATTTTATTATATTTAATATATACAAACTATACGCTACAGGATTGACTCCCTACGCTGCGGTACTATCCAAAAAAACGTCCCTTACCCAGTCAATGCAATAACAATGTTATCACAAATAATACAAACGCTTGCGGCCTCACGCAGGGATAACAGTGTTAGATTTTCCTGACAGTCTCGTCAGCCTGTCCAATACTCACCAAGGAGTTTAAACATGTCCTTTGACAAAAGAGAACAGCTGCTGCAAAAAAAGAAAAAAATTGCTCTTGGCGGAGGTCCCGAGAGAATAAAGAAACAGCATGCCAAAGGTAAATTAACCGCGCGGGAACGACTTGAGCATCTGTTTGATCAGGGATCATTTATCGAGACGGACACCTTTGTCAACTGCAGATGCACCAATTTCGGCATGGACAAAGTAGATTTTGAAGGGGAATCAGTTGTTACCGGATATGGAATGGTGGAAGGACGAATTGTATACGCCTTCTCACAGGATTTCACAATCACCGGAGGCGCACTTGGCGAAATGCACGCCAAAAAGATCGTCAAGGCCATGGACGCTGCTGCAAAAGTCGGAGCACCTTTTGTAGGGTTAAATGACTCTGGAGGTGCACGGATTCAGGAAGCAGTTGACGCTCTGTCCGGATACGGAGACATTTTTTTCCGAAATTCCATCTATTCCGGTGTAATACCGCAAATATCCGCAATCATGGGTCCCTGCGCAGGCGGAGCGGTCTATTCTCCGGCACTGACAGATTTTATTTTTATGGTGGACAAAACCTCGCAAATGTTCATCACCGGCCCGCAGGTTATAAAAACGGTTACAGGAGAGATCGTTGCTGCTGAGGACCTTGGTGGCGCCATGACCCACAACAGCATCAGTGGAAACGTTCATTTCATGGCTGCAACAGAAATGGAATGTCTTGAAAGTATTCGAAAACTGATTGGTTTTTTACCCTCAAACAGCATGGAAAAAGCCCCTGCACTCAACCTTCAGAACGATCTCAACAGACAGTTGGAAGAACTGGACGACCTCATTCCGGACAGCCCAAACCAGCCGTACGATATTCTCCATGTGATTCTCCCCATTGTCGACAATGGTGAATTTATGCAGTACCAGTCGCTTTTCGCCACAAATATAGTGACCGGGCTTGCGCGGATAAACGGCAACTCTGTGGGTATAATAGCCAACCAGCCCAATGTGATGGCCGGTTGTCTCGACATGAACGCGGGAGACAAAATTTCAAGATTCGTCAGGACATGTGACGCATTCAACATCCCCCTGCTCACCCTGGTCGATGTCCCCGGATTTTTACCCGGCACCTCCCAGGAATATGGAGGAATTATCCGCCATGGTGCAAAAATACTCTATGCCTACAGCGAAGCCACAGTACCAAAAGTGACTCTTATCACCCGTAAAGCTTACGGGGGAGCGTATGTTGCCATGTGCTCCAAATCGCTGGGTGCCGACATGGTCTTTGCCTGGCCCACGGCAGAAGTTGCGGTCATGGGATCAGAGGGAGCGGTAAACATTATCTTCAAAAATGAAATTGCAAAGGCTGAAGACAAAGCAGCAACCAAACAGAAGATACTTGATGAATACAGTGCAGAATTTGCAACTCCATACAAAGCAGCCGAAAGGGGTTTTGTTGATGATGTGATTGAGCCTCGGGCCACCCGTCAGCGAATCATAGATGCCTTCAACATGCTTCAGGGAAAAAGGGAACGGCGCCCGGCAAAAAAACATGGCAATATCCCTCTATAAATCCAGGAGACAGACATGACTACGACAGAACTTTTAATTAAATTTGGTGACCCGGATATTATTCAGACCCTTTCAACCTCTGACAAACTTTATGCCGGCATGATGGCCACCGTTCTCGGCATGGGTATAACTTTTGCCTCTCTCATTATTTTGCAGTTTGCTATTGTCTTGATGGAAAAACTGCTGAACCGTCCCCAAGAACAAACCTTGGGGGAAGAGGCGATACCTGCGACAACAGCACCACTCCCGAAAGGACCCGTTGAATCAGACAATGAACTCATCGCCGTAATCAGTTCAGTAATCGCCCTGCAGCTTAAAACATCCATCAGCAATATCGTCATCAGGAATATTGAAAAAGTTGAAACTCCTTCGCCTGCATGGAACAGGGCAGGGATTCTTGAGCAGATGAGCAGCAGACTATAAACAAGGAGATAAACGTAATGAAAATGTTCAGGGTAGTTGTTAATGGCAGTGAATATAAGGTGGGAATTGAAGAACTGGCGGAAGAAAATACAACTCCGCCTGATCAGCCAGAACCATTGACACCAGCATCCCGGCCAGTCCCCGCAAATACAGAGGCTGTCAGAACTGTACCTGAGCAGCAGGCCGGCGCCGGAAATGACAGTGACAACGCTGCTGGAACTGTCATTGCTCCCATGCCCGGCACTGTAATTGCTGTCGAAGTGACTGAAGGTGAAACCGTTGCCCAGGGACAGACCCTTCTCATTCTCGCAGCAATGAAAATGGAAAATAATATTATGGCCACCTGCGCTGGGACTGTCCAGGAAATAAAAACAAACAAAGGTGCATCTGTTAATGCTGGAGATATTCTGGTGGTAATGACATCTTAAAGGGAGACTTCCATCATGCTGGACTCATTTATTAATTTCCTCAAAAGCACCGGATTCTCCGGCCTTACCGCCGGACCAATTGCGATGATTGGCGTCGCCTGCCTTCTGCTCTATCTGGCAATTGTAAAGAAATTCGAACCGCTGCTGCTGGTTCCAATTGCTTTTGGTGTGCTCCTTACCAACCTGCCTTTCGCCGGAATGATGGCTGAACCGGTTTTGGAAATTACCAGAAACAGCATCCATACTGCTGAACCAGGCGGTCTGCTCTATTACCTTTTCCAGGGAGATCATCTCGGGATTTTTCCGCCTCTGATTTTCATGGGAGTTGGTGCCATGACGGACTTCGGACCACTTATTGCCAACCCAAAATCACTTCTTCTCGGTGCAGCTGCCCAGTTTGGCATTTTCATCACGTTCATAGGGGCAATCGCTTCAGGACTGTTCACAGCCCAGGAAGCGGCTTCCATTGGAATTATAGGTGGAGCGGATGGCCCCACAGCAATTTTCCTCTCCTCAAAACTGGCACCCCATCTTCTCGGCCCAATTGCCATCGCTGCCTACTCTTATATGGCTCTGGTCCCCATTATTCAGCCGCCTATCATGCGACTGCTCACCACCCAAAAAGAGCGGGTCATAAAAATGACGCAACTACGGGAAGTAAGCCAGCGAGAAAAAATAATTTTCCCTATTATCGTCACAGTTCTGGTATCTCTTATCGTCCCGCCGGCAGCAACACTTATCGGCATGCTTATGCTCGGCAACCTTTTCAGGGAATGCGGAGTTGTCGGCCGTCTGGAGGATACTGCAAAAAATGCCCTTATCAACATCATCACCATCTTCCTCGGGGTAACTGTCGGTGCCACCGCAACGGCCGAACAGTTTTTACGAGTGGAAACTCTGGCCATACTGGCACTGGGTGTCACTGCTTTTGCAATCGGCACAGCTTCGGGAGTACTGCTTGCAAAACTTATGAACAGAGTAATGAATGTTAACATTAACCCGCTGATAGGCTCAGCCGGTGTCTCAGCGGTACCAATGGCTGCCAGGGTTTCTCAGGTTGTCGGACAAAAAGAGGATCCCGGAAACTTTCTGCTCATGCATGCCATGGGACCCAATGTTGCCGGTGTCATAGGTTCTGCCGTATCTGCAGGTGTACTTCTTTCACTCTTTGGCAGCTGATTCCATAAGGCATGTTCATGGCGATAGACTGCACTGCCTGCCGCCTCAGAGAACTTGAGAAACTGTTGTCCGACAAGATACCACCATATACTAAAGCGGGCGTTGCCCGCAACCCAGGTTAATTAGACTGAAGGCTGTTAGGAAAAGCAGAAAATCAGCTTTTTGCTTGAAAACTCTTTCTATCTACATTAAATATAATAGTGTAACATTGTTCTTATGAGTACAGACAATATATTGCATTCCCTGTAATATAAATTTATATATCAGTATGTTACAAACATAAATTCAGAATAACAACACTACACAGTGGCAAGAGAGCAAATAAATAAACATTGGTATTTCAATATATTAACTCCATGCCTACAGACCAGAAAAGCAACTCAACCCTACCAGAGTAACAATGTTGAACGACTTGAACGATGATATTCATAAACGGCTTGAGCACGCTGTTCTGGAAGTTTTTTCAAGCTCAGATTTCCATAAAGCCTCCATTCGTGATATTGCCAATCGTGCAGGAGTGAGTTTCACAACGATATACAAGCACTACGGCAGTAAAGAGCGTCTCGTCTTCGCCTTTGTCGATATCTGGATGGGGAAATTAACGGATCGTATCATTGACCATCTCCATGGAATCGAAAATCTGAAGGAGAAACTTCGTAAAGTTTTCTGGCTTCAACTTGATTATTACGAACGTCATGAAAAATTTGGTCGTATTATTTTCATGACTCTACCGATGAAAACATGGATGGCTGATAAAACATTTTCCCAGCCCAGGATGATGTCTTTAATGATCGATGTGCTCCGCCAGGGACAGGATGAAGGAATCCTCAACCCTGATGTGAGAACCAGAGTTCTGCTTGACTTTTTTATGGGCTTTGTCCAACGGAGTTTTTTTATGTGGATTTTACGCGGACAGAAGGAAAGTCTGGCAGATGAAGCAAATGTCATGTTTGAAATGGTCTGGCAGGGAATGGCCCGGCCTCCGAAAAAACCAGGAAACAATAACTGATGATGTCGTAAAAGGAGAAAGCAAGTGGAAATATTAAAAATTGATCATCTTGGAATAGCAGTAAACAGCATCGACGATGGCAAAAACTTCTGGTCCGAAATTCTTGGTCTCGAATTCGAGGGTGCGGAAACTGTAGAGGCACAGAAAGTTACTACCGCCTTCTTTCCGGTGGGAGAAAGTGAAGTTGAACTCCTTGAATCAACAGCACCTGACGGACCTGTTGCAAAATTCATCGAAAAACGGGGACAGGGATTTCAACATGTTGCTTTTCGGGTTGCGAATATAGAAGATGCTCTCGCCGAGTTAAAAGAAAAAGGGATCCAGCTGATTGACCAGGAACCGAGAATTGGTGCAGGTGGAGCGAAAATTGCGTTTTTGCACCCAAAGGCAACAGGCGGAGTACTGGTTGAACTTTGTGAACGATCATAGATAATTTGAATACACCCCGAGGGGGTTCTACAAGAGGATAAATATATGTCAGAGCATCCGAATTTACAGCAATGGAAAGACCTTGCATCCAAACAGATGAAAGGCAAACCGGTCGACGCCCTCGACTGGATGACCCCTGAAGGAATAAGAGTTAAACCACTCTATACGGCTGAAGACCTGGAGAACCTTGATGCCAATACCCTTCCGGGCATGGCGCCATATATGCGCGGACCCATGGCCACCATGTATGCGGGAAGGCCATGGACCGTAAGGCAGTATGCCGGTTTTTCAACCGCCAAAGAATCAAATGCCTTTTACCATAAGGCACTTGCTGCTGGACAGAAAGGCCTCTCCGTCGCTTTTGATCTGGCAACCCATCGCGGGTATGATTCCGACCATCCCAGAGTTTCCGGTGATATCGGTAAGGCCGGTGTAGCCATCGATTCAGTAGAAGATATGAAAATCCTCTTTGATGGTATCCCCCTTGATAAAATGTCCGTTTCCATGACTATGAATGGTGCCGTTATCCCAATCCTGGCAGGTTATATAGTAGCCGCCGAGGAACAGGGTGTAAGCCATGAGCAGCTTTCCGGTACTATTCAGAACGATATCCTGAAGGAATATCTGACCCGCAACACCTATATTTATCCGCCGGGCCCCTCAATGCGAATCATCTCGGATATCATGTCCTTCTGTTCCAAAAACATGCCGAGATATAACACTATCAGCATCAGCGGATATCATATGATGGAGGCAGGAGCAAACAGCGTGCTGCAGACTGCTTTTACCCTGGCTGATGGTATCGAATATGTAAAAGCCGCCCTTAAAAGCGGTATGGACGTTGATACTTTTGCCCCGAGACTTTCCTTCTTTTTCGGTATCGGTATGAACTTTTTCATGGACATAGCCATGCTTCGTGCGGCACGATTCCTCTGGCACCGCTCCATGAGCCAGTTCGACCCGAAAAACCCGAAATCATCGATGCTCCGTACCCACTGCCAGACTTCCGGCTGGAGCCTCACGGAACAGGATCCCTATAACAATGTTATCAGAACTACTCTAGAGGCGATAACCGCAGTTCTCGGAGGCACCCAGTCATTGCATACCAACTCCTTTGACGAAGCAATCGGCCTGCCGACGGATTTTTCAGCACGAATTGCCAGAAACACCCAGATAGTCGTCCAGGAAGAATCCCAGATATGCCACGTCATCGATCCCCTTGGAGGCTCGTATTATGTCGAATCACTGACAAACAGCATAATAGAGGAAGCCCAGAAAATAATCGATGAAATTGAAGAGCTCGGCGGCATGGCCAAAGCCATTGAAAGTGGAATGCCGAAAATGCGTATAGAGGAGTCGGCTGCCAGGAAACAGGCACGGATAGATCAGGGCCTTGATGTCATTGTCGGAGTCAACAAATATAAACTGACAGATGAAAAGATTGACTTCGATGTGCGGGAGGTACCCTCCTCAGTACGTGACGAACAGGTGTCACGCCTCAAGGAAATAAAGGAGACTCGCGACAGTGATGCAGTGAAAAAAGCGCTGGCGGATCTCACTTCAGCGGCTCAAAACGACGGAAATCTTCTTGAAGCTGCGCTCCCGGCAGTTCGTGCCCGGGCAACCCTTGGCGAAATATCAGATGCAATGGAAAGTGTATTTGGCAGATTTGTTGCCACCACCAGGTGTATTTCCGGTGCCTATTCTTCCGAATTCAGCAGCAATGATGACACCATTAAGAGCCTTAAAAAAAGAACAGCTGATTTCCTTGAAAAGCAGGGCAGGCGACCACGCCTTCTCGTCACAAAAATGGGCCAGGATGGACATGATCGCGGCTTTAAGGTTGTGGCCAGTGCCTACGCTGATCTTGGTTTTGACGTTGATATAAGCCCCATGTTCCAGACTCCTGAAGAGGCGGCAAAAATGGCCATCGAAAATGACGTTCATGTTGTCGGCGCATCCAGCCTTGCGGCAGGACATAAAACCCTGATCCCCTCCCTTATTGATGAACTTGGAAAGATCGGAGGTGATGATATAATTGTCGTGGCCGGCGGCGTAATCCCACCGGGAGATTATGATTTTCTCTTTAAGGCCGGAGTGAAAGCTGTCTTTGGTCCGGGAACTCCGATCACCGATTCCGCAGATAAGACCATGACACTGCTAGAAGAGAAGTACCTATAGCAGTCGCTGTCCATGACCGCAAAGAGTACAGGGGGGGGGGATTCTCCGTGCTCCTTGCGGTTTTTTTCACTTCCAGAGATAAGGTATCAACCATGCTCAAGGACCCTAAGGAATACGTTAACGGGGTACTCAACAAAGATCGCCTGCTTCTTGCAAGAACCATTACTCTTATAGAATCCACTCTCCCTACCCACCAGGCACTTGCAAAGGAGATTGTCAACCAGCTGCTGCCGCACACCGGCAGCAGCGTCAGGCTTGGCATAACAGGAGTGCCCGGAGCCGGAAAAAGCACCTATATCGAAAGTTTTGGTAACATGCTGACCGAAATGGGTCACAGGATTGCCGTTCTTGCCATTGACCCGAGCAGCACCAGAAGCGGCGGCTCCATTCTCGGTGACAAGACCAGGATGGAAAAACTTGCAGTCAACCAAGATGCCTTCATCCGCCCGTCTCCATCCAGCGGAACCCTTGGAGGAGTTGGCAGAAAAACCAGGGAGACAATGCTTGTCTGTGAAGCGGCAGGATATGATGTGGTGATAGTAGAAACAGTCGGCGTCGGCCAATCAGAGACAACCGTCGCCTCAATGGTAGACTTTTTTCTGGTGCTTATGATTGCCGGAGCCGGAGATGAACTTCAGGGTATAAAAAAGGGTGTTCTTGAGGTAGCCGATGCCATCGTCATTAATAAAGCAGATGGCGACAATATCACCCGTGCGGAAGTGGCCCGCAAAGAATACGAAACTGCTCTGCATATGCTTATGCCTGCCAGTCCCAACTGGACGGTTCCAGTACTCACCTGCAGCTCAATAGAAAACAGGGGTATTGACAGGATATGGGAAACTGTTCTCGCCCATAAAACCGCACTGACAAAAACAGGAGAAATGGCCGAGAAGAGAAAAACTCAGGCCCTTGACTGGATGTCTTTTCTTCTTGAGGAAGGGTTGCACCAATGGTTCTATACTGATTCGCAGGTTACAGGATCACTGCCCCGGCTGCGGCAGGAAACGGCGGACGGACTCATCTCTCCCGCTGCGGCAGCGGACTGCCTCCTTGATCACCTGAAAAACAGATAATCCTCTTTATGACAATCTCGTAAAAACTTAAAATTTCAGATGGATAAGTAAAAAGCTTCACATGCGAGGCGCGTAAATTTCCTGTTATTTCGGCGTACCAGGGTACGTCGTAATAATAGGAAATTTGCAGCAACAAAGCAGATGAAGAGTTTTTACGACGCCATCATTTATACCAGCCGGAATACTTGACATAGCTCTCTGCTATTCGTTCGATTTCACCTGAGATCATCTCACTGCTGATATCTTTCACTTTTTTTGCTGGTACCCCGGCATAGATACTGCCTCCCTTAACGTGCATACCAGGTGTAACAACAGCACCTGCAGCAATAATAGTATTACTCTCTACAACAGAGTCATCCATAACAATAGCTCCCATACCGATCAGTACATTGTCATGAATAGTGCAGCCATGCACAACTGCATTATGGGCTATTGAAACATTATTGCCAATATTTGTCGGTGACTTTTTATAGGTCCCATGAATAACCGCGCAGTCCTGAACGTTCACCCTGTTTCCCATCCTGATATAATGAACATCCCCGCGAACAACTGCATTATACCAGATAGAACACTGGTCTCCCATTTCCACGTCACCAACGACAACAGCTGTTTCTGCAAAAAAACAGTCGCTGCCCATTTTCGGCTTATGACCGTTCAGTTCTTTAAGTATCATTCTTGCTCCCTTATAAGACGTTTATTATTGTTTCTCTCTAAAACTCCGATAAAAGCAAAAAAGGTGCCGCGAACTCATTGCCCCAAGGCAGGAGTTCACGGCACCTTCGATTTTTAAAAACCTACCTGGCGGAAAGTTAACCGATCACGCAGAGAACCGCACCTTTGGCCACACTGTCTCCACTGGCAAACTTCACACATTTCACAACTCCATCCGCAGGAGCAGTCAGAGAATTCTCCATCTTCATCGCCTCAAGCACAACTACGGCATCACCCGATTTAACAGTATCACCCTCATTTTTCAGGTAGTTAACTATCATCCCCGGCATGGGAGCAAGCAGGAGAGTACCATCAGTATCAGCTGCAGCTGCTGGCTCCTCCTTCACGGCCTGTGGTGCGGGAGCGGCAGGAGCTGGTGCAGCGGGGGCGGCAGCAGGAACTGGAGTTACCACCTGGACATCGCCGGTGGGATCAACCTCCACATTAAAATATTCATTATCCACAAAAACATTAAAAGTTCTCAAAGACGCTGACTTGGCAGGCTCATCACCTTTAGACTCAACAAGTTTGCCTGCAATCGCCTTTTTAATCAGCTCATCTCTTTTTCTGACATCTTCGAGTGTTATCGGTTTTACACTGTCCGGAGCCTCTGTTTTACCATATTTCCATTCGAGAAATTTTTTACCTGTAACCGGAAACTGTGCATAGAGGATTAGATCGTCAAGATCGACTGCAAGATCCCCGATCTCGGCTTTAGCCTTTTCAAGTTCTGGTTCCAGTACCTCGGCAGGACGACAGGTGATTGGCTCTTCCCCACGGGGATAATCCTTCAGGGCTTTCTTCTGCACCTCTGCATTGATCGGCACCGCAGTTTTTCCATAAAGTCCATAACAGAGATCCTTCACCTGGCCTGTAATCATCTTATATCTCTCATCCGGCGTATCATGCAGGACATTATTTACCGTCTGCACACCGACAATCTGACTGGTAGGTGTGACAAGTGGAATCTGCCCCAGATCTTTTCTCACCCGGGGCAGCTCTTTGTATACCTCTCCAATCTTATCAAGTGCATCCATCTCCCGCAGCTGATTGACAAGGTTTGAGAGCATTCCACCCGGTGTCTGATGCAGCAAAACATTAATATCGATAATCGAGACCTTGGAATCATCAAGGAGGTGCTTGTATTTGGGCATCACCTCTTTTTCCAGAACCTCATTAATTGCCGCCAGTTTTTTAATATCAAAACCGGTATCACGGTTTGTGCCAAGCAGTGCCATGACAAGCGGCTCTACGGCAGCATGAGAAGTCCGGTAAGCATAAGGAGTCATGCAGGTATCTATAATGTCAACACCAGCTTCAATGGCCTTGAGATGAGTCATCGGCGACATACCTGAAGTAAAGTGGCTATGCAGATGAATAGGAATCTCTACAGCTTCTTTCAAAGCCTTGATAAGGGGGTAGGCATCGTACGGAGCCAAAAGACCTGCCATGTCTTTAATACAGACAGAATCGGCACCCATCGACTCCAGAGATTTTGCCCGATCAACGTAGTAGGCAAGATTATACACTTCCCCGCCAAGGCGAGGTTCAGTGAGGGTGTAACAGATGCATCCCTGGAAATGTTTGCCACATTTTTTAATCTGCGATACCACAGTTTCAAAATTGCGGTAATCATTCAGCGCATCAAATGTCCTGAAAATATCCATGCCGTTTTCCGCAGCTCTGTCAACAAATGCCAGCGCCAGGTCGTCAGCATAATTTCTGTAACCAACCAGATTCTGGGCTCGAAGCAGCATGGAAAAGGGAGTTTTTTTAATATAACGCTTCAATGTCCGAAGACGTTCCCAGGGATCCTCATTGAGAAACCTGTGCATAGTATCAAATGTAGCCCCGCCCCAGGTCTCAATAGCCCAGAAGCCAACTTCATCCATCATTTCAGCCACAGGAATCATATCCTCTGTCCGGCCCCTTGTGGCAAAAAGAGACTGGTGTCCATCCCGTATAGACAGATCCATAATTTTTACCGGATTCTCTGCTACCGGCCGGTCCGCGGAATAATCCAAAGGGGTTATCTGCACTTGATCACTCATACTCTATCTCCTGTTCTGTAACCTGGTCATTAAATATATTATTGAACCCGTAAAAGGGGGATCAGTCGGGGGCACTAAAAACGGGTAAACGTTCTTAATTGTATCAACCTGCGCATGGTCATCATTTCCTGGCGACCAGTCTGGTTCCACTGGCTACTGACACAAATTCCCGCGCCTGGCAACGCCCCTTTCTGCCCGATGGCCGCGGCCTCTTCCTGTTCCAGGTAGAGCCCGACAGCCGCCAGTGCAGCAGCTATCTTTTTTCCCTTCTTTGCCATCAAATCACCTGTAAAATTACAATCTTATAGATTATAGTACTTTTTCTCAAAATCATGTGCTGTACATTGCGTACTCGGTTTCATGGCCGAGTAGTTTGTCAACTTCAGCTTGAATTTCCGTTCGCTTAGGATTATTCACCCAGCTGTTCCAGTCCTCCAGTGACCGCCAGCTGCTGATAACCATGGTTTCCTCAGTATTATCTATGCGGCTGAGAGTTTCACCGGAAATATATCCTGGTTGTTCAAGTGTAAGTGCTCTGAGCTTTTTCAGAAGCAATGTCAACTCCATGACATTATCTTCCTTAACTCTTCTCTGTATAATTATTTTTATGGTCATAGGACTCTTCCTCTATATTTTTTTAATACCTTATTTCAGAACTTCTGCAAAAAACAAGAAACTGAGAAAGGTCGTTTAAAATTATATGGTTGAATATACTTCCATACCACTTCTCCAGGCATTTTAAAATTCCGGCTTGTCGGATTAGAATTAGAGTGGGATATTGCCGTGCTTCTTCATTGGATTTGTATCACGCTTATTCTGCAATAACCCGAGAGCCCTGACAATTCTGCGACGGGTGCGGGACGGTTTTATAATATCATCAATATATCCACGCTGGGCAGCAATATAGGGATTGGCAACTTTATCCTGATATTCCTTCTCCTTTTCAGCAAGAAAAACAGCAGGATTCTCCTGGTTGCGCGCTTCCCTGCCATAGAGAACCTCGACTGCCCCTTTTGCCCCCATAACGGCAATTTCACCACTGGGCCATGAGTAGTTGATATCACCACGCAAATGCTTTGATGACATAACACAATAGGCACCGCCATATGCTTTTCGCGTTATAACTGTGATTTTGGGTACAGTAGCCTCAGCGAAGGCATAAAGAATTTTAGCACCGTTACGGATCACACCGCCATATTCCTGAGCTGTTCCAGGGAGAAACCCCGGTACATCGACAAAGGTGACAACCGGAATATTAAAACAGTCGCAGAACCGCACAAACCTTGCCCCTTTAACTGATGAATCGATATCAAGTACTCCAGAGAGATGGGCAGGCTGGTTAGCAACAATACCGACACTCATACCGTTGTAACGGGCAAATCCGACTATCAGATTTGGCGCAAAATTTTCTTTTATCTCAAAAAAGTCCCTGTTGTCGACAGTCTGAAGAATCACTTCCTTCATGTCATATGCTGCATTAGGATTTTCCGGCAATATGCTGTTAAGCTCTTCAGACTCCCGGTCAGCGGGATCTGAACATTCAGCCACAGGCGGGTTTTCGATATTGTTCTGGGGTAGAAAAGAGAGAAGTTTGCGTATATAAGCGATAGCATCTTCCCCGGTAGTCGCAGGATAATCTGCAACACCGCTTCTGCTCGAATGCATTGCAGCACCGCCAAGTTCCTCAACCGTTACCTCTTCATGGGTAATGGTCTTTACAACTTTCGGACCGGTAAGAAACATATAGGATTTTTCCTGCACCATCACCACAAAGTCTGTCAGAGCAGGCGAATAGACCGCTCCACCGGCGCAGGGACCGAATATTGCGGAGATCTGTGGTATAACACCTGATGCCATGACATTGCGCTGAAAAATCTCAGAATAACCGGCAAGACTCTCTATGCCTTCCTGAATACGAGCTCCTCCAGAGTCATTCAAACCGATGACTGGAGCACCGTTCTTCATTGCCAGATCCATAATTTTACAGATTTTTTCGGCAAATGTCTCGGACAGTGAGCCACCGAGTACGGTGAAATCCTGGGCAAACACATACACCGTCCTGCCATCAACAGTGCCATGGCCGGTAACCACACCATCACCTGGATATACCTGATTTTCCATGCCGAAATCCCTGCATCTGTGGGCCTTAAACATGTCAAATTCTTCAAAGGAGTCTCTGTCCAGAAAAAATTCAATCCGCTCTCTTGCAGTCATGCTTCCCTTTGCATGCTGCCTGTCTATTCTTTTTTGGCCGCCACCCAATCTCGCATCAGCCCTGCGAGTACGCAGCTGATCCACCAGATCATTCATCTTCATACCATCTCCTTAAAACAAAATTCAGCACTACTGCAGGTTTAAAATCAGACAAAAACGTCCTTGCACAGCTTCCCTAAAGAACCTAAATCTTCGCAGACATGAAGTCCAGCCTCCTGCATTGCTTTAATTTTTGCCTCAGCAGTTCCCTGTCCTCCACTGACAATGGCTCCGGCGTGTCCCATTCGGCGACCCGGAGGGGCTGTAAGACCGGCAATAAATCCAACCACAGGCTTCTTCATATTTGCTTTAATCCATGCAGAGGCCTGTTCTTCAGCATTACCACCAATCTCTCCAACCATTACCACCGCCTCGGTATCCGGATCCTCATTGAAAGCCTTGAGACAGTCGAGAAAGCCGGTGCCGTTAACCGGATCACCGCCAATGCCGATACATGTTGTCTGCCCGAGACCCACTTCCGTTAACTGATGGACAACCTCATAAGTCAATGTACCGGACCGGGAAACAACACCGACCGGGCCGCCGGGAGTGTGGATCGGCCCGGGCATAATGCCGATTTTGCACTCACCCGGGGTTATAATACCGGGACAGTTGGGACCAATCAGGCGGGTATTCTTTATCGCCAGATAATTCTTGACCTTCAGCATGTCCATCACCGGTATACCCTCGGTAATACAGACAACCAGATCGACCTCCGCATCTATTGCCTCGAGAATCGCATCGGCGGCAAAGGGCGGTGGAACCAGAATCATCGACGCATTAGCCCCTGTTTGCTCTTTTGCCTCTCTGACAGTATTGAAGACAGGGACTCCATCCATCAACTGGCCGCCTTTCCCGGGAGTCACTCCGGCAACAACCTGCGTACCATATGCAATACATTGCTGGGTGTGAAACTGTCCCTCTTTACCTGTAATACCCTGAACCAGGACGCGAGTCTGGGAGTTAACTAAAATACTCATTTTATTCCTTTAAAAAAGTTGTGCATAGATCTCATTCAAGGATAAGATACTATCCGTGATCCATCTTTTATTCTATTTTAACCGGTGATACGGAATTTCAATTTCTCCGAGACTAACAATTCATCAAATATCATTCCACGCAAAACACCAGCCTGTTTCCCTGCAAATAATGTTTTCAGGACTGCTCCTGATCTATGCTACAATTCCGGCAACTTTTTTAGCCGCGTCAGCAAGATCAATCGCATTGATCAGTTCCAGACCGGAGTCAGCAAGAATCCGTCTTCCCTCTTCAACATTTGTTCCTTCCATCCTTACAACCACGGGAAGTGACAGACCAATCTTTTTTGCAGCCTGCACGACTCCCTGAGCCAGGACATCACACCTGAGAATCCCGCCAAAAATATTTATGAGAATCCCTTTCACCTTGGAATCACTTAAAATAAGACGAAAACCGTTTTCGACCATCTCGGCATCGGCACCACCACCAACATCAAGAAAATTGGCCGGCTCAGCACCTGCCTGCTTGATAATATCCATTGTTGCCATGGCAAGGCCAGCACCATTAACCATATTTCCCACGTTACCATCCAGGTTGATATAGTTGAGTCCGTATTTGGCTGCTTCCATCTCTGTAGGGTCGTCTTCATTTGGATCATGCATTTCCTTCACATCAGGATGCCTGAAGAGTGCATTGGAGTCTATGTCCATCTTGGCATCCAGTGCCACAACCCTGTTATCATCAGTAACGATGAGCGGATTAATTTCCACCATCGAACAGTCATAATCGACAAAAAGATTATAGAGATTTTTGAGAACTGCGGAGAACTCTTTCATCAACGGTTTTTCCAGCTCAATGCCGAACATCACCTGCCGCAGATGGTAGCCCTGAATGCCGGTGACCGGATTCACCGGTACCTTTATTATTCTCTCAGGTGATTTCGCCGCCACATCTTCAATATCCATGCCGCCATCCTGACTGGCGACGATGGTTATGCAGGCAGTTTCACGATCAGGAATTATCGAGAGATACAGCTCTTTTTGAATACCAACTCCTTTTTCAACCAGGACTTTTCTTACAACCCTTCCTTCGGGGCCGGTCTGTTTGGTAACCAGAGTCATACCGAGAATCGCATCTGCAGCTGCAGATACTTCATCATCTGTCCTGGCAAGTTTAACTCCCCCGCCCTTGCCGCGCCCGCCGGCGTGAATTTGTGCCTTTACCGCGACCGGCAGACCGAGTCCGACAGCGATATCTTTTATTCCCGCAACCGAATCACTTACTCCTCCTTCGGGAGTCGGTACCTTATATTTTCGAAAAAGTTCTTTTGCCTGGTATTCATGAATCTTCATAAAAAATTCCCGTAACCGGGGGCCGGAGATAACCGGTCCATCCCCTTTAAAAATTAAACAAAAACGCAGCTACCATTACAGCAGCTGCGCAAACATCAGACCACTTACTTCTTCACATACCCCATTCCTGTCAGGGTCTCTGTAATCTCATCGAGAATTACAGGATCGTCAATGGTTGACGGCATATTGTAATCCTTGTTATTGGCAATGGAACGCATGGTACCGCGAAGTATCTTGCCGGATCTGGTTTTCGGCAGCCTTACCACCTGAGAAGCTTCTTTGAAACAGGCGATAGGACCAATTGACTCCCGAACCATCTTCACCAGTTCTGTCTGAATATCAGCTGAAGGCCGGTCGACACCAGCCTTAACCACAAAGAGTCCTACCGGCAGCTGGCCCTTAAGCTGGTCATCAGTACCAAAAACAGCACACTCAGCAATATCTGGATGATTTGCAATAATCTCCTCCATCGCTCCGGTGGAAAGCCGATGCCCTGCTATATTAATAACATCATCCATCCGACCCATAACATATACATACCCATCTTCATCGATATAGCCGCCGTCACTGGTCTCGTAGTAGCCGGGGAAGGTTGTCATGTATGACTCGATAAACCGCTCATCATTACGCCACAGAGTCGTCAGATTCCCTGGAGGAAGGGGCAGTTTAACAACGATATTTCCTTCTGTTCCGGCCGGGACCTCCTGTCCTTCATCGTCAAGGACACGCACATCATATCCAGGCATCGCTTTTGTCGGCGAGCCCTCTTTAACCGGCAGCTCCTCAATACCACGACAGTTTCCTACAATTGCCCAGCCTGTCTCGGTCTGCCACCAGTGATCAATAATTGGAACCCCGATCAGATCCTCCGCCCAGTGCAGGGTATCAGGATCAGTTCTCTCGCCGGCAAGATAGAGACATTCGAAACAGGAAGTGTCATATTTCTCAAAAAAGACACCGTTGGGATCTTCTTTCTTGATTGCCCTGAAAGCAGTGGGAGCAGTAAAAAGTGCCTTTACACCATGTTCTGAAATAACACGCCAGAAGGCACCCGCATCAGGAGTCCCGACGGGCTTTCCCTCATAAAAAACTGTGGTTGATCCCTGCAGCAGTGGAGCATAAACAATATAAGAGTGGCCAACAACCCAGCCAACATCCGAGGCCGACCACCATACATCTCCGGGATCAACATCATAGAGATTTTTCATGGTCCAGAGAAGAGCAACTGCGTGACCACCGTTATCTCTTATAACACCTTTAGGCATGCCGGTGGTTCCCGAGGTGTAGAGAATATAAAGTGGATCAGTAGCATCAACCTCGACGCAGCCGGTGGGTTCACTTTTGCTCACCAGTTCGACCCAGTCAATGTCGCGTCCTTCGATCATTTCAGACTTTACGATGTCCCGCTGAAAAAGAATGACCTTATCAACTTCGTGGGTGGCCAACTCTATGGCACCGTCAACCAGGGGTTTATATGCGAGTGTTTTTGCTCCCTCGACAGCCCCGGAGGCGGTAATAAGAAGTTTTGGCTGGGCATGATCAATTCTGATAGCAAGCTCATGAGCGGCAAATCCGCCAAAAACGACAGAATGAATGGCACCAATCCGTGCACAGGCCAGCATGGCAACGGCAGCTTCGGGGATCATCGGCATATAGAGAACAACAGTATCACCTTTTTCAACACCCTGACTTTTCAAGGCACCGGCAAAGGTTGACACCTGATCAAGAAGCTCCTGGTAACTGATTTTTTTTAACGTATTTGTGACCGGGCTGTCATAAATGATTGCTGTCTGATCTGCACGACCATTTTCAACATGGCGGTCAACCGCATTATAACAGGTGTTCATCTTCCCGCCTGAAAACCATTTGTAGAACGGGGCGTTGGATGAATCGAGAACCTTGTCACATTCCTTGTACCAGCTTATCCCTTTTGCAGCTTCCGCCCAAAATTCCTCAGGATTATCTATACTGTTTCGAAACACCTTGTCATAGCTGCTCATAATTGCTCTCCTTTTTGATCTAAGTTTATGTCCACTTATCAATCTCCACTGCTCTCTATAACGCATAGAATGATATTGTTCAAGTGATATCTTAACATTGTTACTCTAGACTCAAAATAATAAATCACTTAAATACTGTCTTTTTATTTATTTTCAAGTAGTTATATAGTTTAACTTCTGATTTGGGGAAAAAGCTGATTTCTCCTTCTTTTTCCCACTAAAAGGATGTTGTTCCAGGATAAATATACCATTAATTACATGTTATTATTGGTAATAATAGTGACTAATCAAGTAACAATAAATAATAACAGAACATTGTTACTCTAATTTTCCTTATTAAAC
>JAFDME010000196.1 GCA_019306075.1 Deltaproteobacteria bacterium
GCAGGCACACCTGACTTGGTGCGAAAAGAAAATGCCTTCGGTGCCAGATTATCGTGGGAGATTTCGTAGGTTAGATGACTTGCTCCAAAGATCGTGGCGTTGATTGCCGAGGCCGTTGCGAGCATGGCGGCTACGTCAACTAATACGACGCCGAATGTCCCCAAGATTGGTTTTGCGACGGCAGCAAGAGCATATTCTTTGGCCGCATGAATCGCAGACACATCTAGATTGCCAACAGCAACCAAGGCAATGATAAAATAGATCACAGAAGTTATTCCGATTGAACCGTACAGTCCCCTCGGAATATTGCGGGCTGGGTCGCGTGTCTCACATACCGCGTTTGTGATCAACTGAAAGCCTTCGAAAGCTACAAAGATGAGGGCTCCACCCAGGAAGACGGAACTGGCGCCATGGTCGAATAGAGGGCGGAGTCGAGAGGAGTCCACGGTATAGAAACCAACAGCCGCCAGCAACGCCAACATCGATATCTTGATATATACTGCAATGTCCTCTACTTTACCCATCGTACTGGAACCGAGAAGATTGATCCCTAGAAACAGCAGCAGAATACCGCAGGAGAATAACATACGGACATGTGGCAAGTGATTGAGGCCAAACAGGTGTGATGAATAGGCCCCAAACGTGAAAGCGTAGAGGGAAAGCGTGCCAATATAGCCAATGACAACAGTCCAGCCCGCAATCCCAGCTATCGTAAGCATATTTGGGAATGCTTTTTCAAGATATGTAAAGCTGGCACCATCACTGTGGTAAGTTAGCGCAAGACGCACATAACTGTAGCCAGCCATTAAAGCAATAACGGTACCGATCAGGAACGAAAACGGAGCAGCGTGGCCGCTGATCTCGACGGCAAGTCCCAGAATCGAAAAAATCCCGCCGCCAATCATTCCACCTACGCCGATTGCGATCAACTCGACAAGACCTAGGTTTTTCTTCTGCTCAGCATACGCGGGTGCATTGCTGGATGTTCGTATCTCGCGTCCCTTCATTATCGTAGAAACATGCGGATCAGCTGCTGGAGGAGAGAGCCCATATATTGATGCCGGCGTCCCGGGCGAAGACATCAATTGCCTTCAGCTCCTCGTCGCTGAATTCAAGGTTGCTGAGGGCGCCGTAACTATCTTCCAGTTGTGAAGGGGTACTGGCGCCGATCAGTGCGGTTGTCACCCGGTTGTTTCTCAATATCCAGGCGATGGCCATCTGTGCCAGGCTCTGTCCCCGTTGCTCCGCTATTTCATTTAATCCCCGGATACGTTTGACGTTTTCGTCGGTGATATGGCCATCCCGTATGGTTTTCCCCTGGGTGGCCCGGCTTCCTTCAGGAATACCGTTTAAATATTTATCTGTCAGCATCCCCTGGGCGAGGGCTGAAAAGGCGATTGAGCCGATTCCCAGCTCTTCCAGTGTGTCCAGCAGTCCGTCATCTTCCACCCAGCGGTTGAGCATGGAGTAGCTGGGCTGATGGATCAGGCAGGGTGTGCCGAGTTCATTGAGGATCTTAACAGCTTCCCGGGTTCTTTTGGAATTATAGGAGGAGAGGCCTACATAGAGAGCTTTTCCCTGTCTGACTATCGAGTCCAGTGCTCCCATGGTTTCCTCAAGGGGGGTTGCAGGGTCAAAACGGTGAGAATAGAAAATGTCAACATAGTCCAGTCCCATTCTTTTCAGGCTCTGATCGAGACTGGATACAAGATATTTGCGACTGCCCCACTCGCCGTAGGGACCTGGCCACATTCGGTATCCGGCTTTGGAGGAGATAACCATTTCATCCCGGTGGAAGGCAAAGTCCGTTTTCAGCAGACGACCGAAAAAGCTTTCTGCCGCCCCGGGAGGAGGGCCGTAATTGTTGGCAAGGTCAAAGTGGGTGATTCCCAGATCAAAAGCCCTGCGGCAGATAGCCCTGGATGTCTGTTCATTAAAGTCGTGACCAAAATTATGCCAGAGTCCCAGAGAGATGGCGGGCAGTTTTAAACCACTCCGGCCGCAGTGATTATAGACCATGGATGTATAGCGTTCTGCTGAGGGGGTGTAGGTCATTGGTCTGCTCCTTGGCATGGTTTTTTTATGGGTATACCGTCTTGAAAATCGTGTTTAACCGCCTTCCATCAAAGTAACAGTACAAAACCGTAAGTTGGAAGTCTATGGTTTTTTCCCTTTCCGGGGTTGAGTTATACTGCGGCAAAATGTATATTGACAAAAAATAATGTGTATGTACAATTGAGAGTAATGTTAATGTACATTTTTGGAGGATGTATGGATCTTACGGAAAAACAGAAGCATTTTTTTGACTATCTGGCCGACAGGATAAGCGAAGATGGTCGTGCTCCGAGTTTAAGGCAGGCTGCTGCGGATATGGGGGTGAGCCATACGGCGGTGGCGCAGTTGATGGCTCAGCTGGAAAGAAAGGGGATGCTGGAAAGGGAGGGCTATTACGGTCGTACTGTTCGTCTTTTTTCAAAACCCAGAGAACAGCAGCAGGGCGGCAGGGGGCGGGCGCTGCCGGTCATCGGGCAGGTTACCGCCGGCCTGCCGATGTATGCCCAGCAGGAGTGGGAGGGGACCGTAGTGGTCGACAGCTTGATTTTTGCGGGGGAAAATCTCTTCTGTCTCCGTATAAAGGGGGATTCCATGAGGGAGGCAGGCATTCTGGACGGTGATCTGGTTGTCTGTGAGCCTCGTCAGTATGCTGAAAACGGTGAAATTGTCGCAGTGTTGATTAAGGGTGAGGATGCCACGGTAAAACGCTTTTTTCTCCACGCCGATCATATTGAACTGCATCCTGAGAATGACGATTTTTCCGTTGTCTGCTATCCTTTTAGTGAAGTACTGGTCCAGGGCAAGGTTGTCGGGGTTGTCCGTGGTAAAAACAGTGAGTTTGACCGGGGTGGGAAGCAGGTATGAAAACCTCCCCCGGCAAGGCTGATATCATTACCCGGAGCGGGAATGGAGTCGCTGAATCTTCGCACCGGTGTAGTCTCTATGTCGGCACCTGCGGCTACTCATATACCGAATGGGTGGATAGCGGATTTTATCCGGCTGGCACAGGGAGCGCTGAAATGGCAGCTCTATACAGCTATCATTTTTCAGTGGTCGAACTTAATTATACCTGGTACCAGATGGCCCGGGCAGATGCTGTTGCCCGCATGGTGAACAATGTTCCTGAGCATCTGCTGTTTGCTGCAAAATTAACAAGGACCATGACTCATGAACGTGACCGGGACTGGCAGGAACAGCTTGGCCGTTATCTTCAGGGTATTGCTCCCCTGAAAAAGCGTCTTCTGGCGATATTGGTACAGTTGCCGCCGGGGTTTGTACGTACCATCGCTAATCGCAATTACCTTGCAGCCCTGCTTGACGGCCTGCATGAGCTTCCTGTAGCGGTGGAATTTCGTCATGTCTCCTGGGCGGTTGATTCTGTTTTTTCTGAACTTGAGCGGCGAAAGGTGACCCTGGTGAGTGTCGATGAGCCTGAACTGCCAACTCTTTTTCCTTCTCTTGATATTGTCACCAATCCGGCGCTTTTCTATGTTCGTTTCCATGGCCGCAACAGGGATGGGTGGCGTTCCGGCAATATGCAGAAAAAGTTTTATTATGACTATTCGGAGGAGGAGCTGTGCAGCTGGACGGAGAGGTACCTCCAGGTTATGGCCGGTCAGGCTGGCCGCGGGGTGCTGTTTTTTAATAATCATGTCCAGGCTCATGCCCCCCGCAATGCGCAAAAGTTGATAAAAATCCTGGGCAATAAGTGAATACTGACATTTTTTTCACGCAAAATATTACTCAGTCAAGAGGTATCTGGTTTGGCCGGAATATTCAAATTAAGGGAACGGTCTGTTATTCATTTTAATGTGGCTGATTTTGCCGTTGCAGTTGAACGGGTGGCGGATAGCGGACTTCGCGGGCGTCCGCTTATTATCGCTCCTCTGCAGGCTGCACGGGCAGAGGTCTATGATATGAGTGAAGAAGCATTCAGGGAGGGAATCCGCAAGGGGATGACCCTTCGTCGGGCAGTTAAAATGTGCCGAAGTGCAACTCTCCTCGCCCCCCGGCCTGTACTGTACCGGAAGGCGATGACAGCATTTTTGAAAGAAGTGCAAAACTACTCTCCTCTTATTGAAAGTGGTTTTACCGATGGTCATTTTTTTGTTGATGTTACTGGTACCCACCGGCTTTATGGACCACCTCCCGATATTGGCCTGCGTATCCGTCGTTATGCCCGCACTCACCTTGGCATTAATCCTATCTGGACACTGGGTACCAGCAAGCTTGTGTCAAAGGTGGCCTCTCGTCTGGTGAAGCCGGTGGGGGAATATATTGTCAGTCCAGGAGATGAGGCTGCTTTCCTTGCACCATTGCCGGTAACCCTTCTGCCCGGTTTTACCAGGCGGGAGATCCGCAGGCTGAAGGAATTTCGTCTGACTACTGTTGGTGCCCTTGCGGGGTTGAGCCGGCGACAGCTTATGGTGCCTTTTGGCAGCCGCTCCGACTATCTTTATAATATCAGCAGAGGTATCGATGACACTGCTGTCAGCAACTCTTCTGCGGTGGTGCCGGGTGTGGATTATGAGCAGGTCTTCGCCGATGATACCAATGACCGGCAGGAGGTGGAGGCTGTTCTCTCCGGCATGATCTCCAAGGCAGGGCACCATTTGCGCCTGAGACGTCAGGTGGCCCGTCGGGTAGGGGTCTGGCTGCGATATTCTGACGGCAGTCATGTGGTGAGGCAGGCGTCCCGGCGGGTCGGCAGCAACAGCGATTTTGTTCTGCGCAACCTCGCGTACTCTGCTCTGCAGCGGGCCTGGATAAAACGAACACGAATCAGAGGATGCCGTCTGGTTTGCGACCGTTTACACCGGCAGTCGCCCCAGTTACCGCTTTTTCCTGATGCGGGGGGAGAGGAGAGGCGGCAGGAGAAACTGCTCGGAGCCATGGATACTATCCGTGATCATTTGGGCCATCGGCTGATCCATACCGGCAGCCAGAGATTTCCTTGATTACCATTCAAGCTTAGCTTCATTATTTGTTGTTTTCTTAAACTGCTGTAACCCTTGCTGCCAGATAAAACAGAAGAAAGTTTGATAATTCCCCGACAATTACATGTTTCCATTGCGCGTTCGTTCCTACTATTCCCTGCTGCAGAGTACTTCATCTCCTGCAGCACTCTGCAAAAGGGCAAAACAGTATGGATATACAGGCCTTGCGCTTACCGACAGGGATAATCTTTATGGTCTCTGGGAATTTCTCAGGAGCTGCAGAATTGAAGGATTGCGACCTGTTGTCGGTGCTGAAATCACAGATCCCCAATCAAAAAAATCCATTACCTGTCTGGTTCGTGACAGCAGCGGATACAGCAATCTCTGTCTCTTTCTGACAAAACGCCATATGGAAAAAAATTTCAGCCTGACGACCGCATTGCAGAACTGCGCTGGCGGGCTGGTTGTTCTCTGTCGGGATTATGAACTGCTGAGGGATTACTGCCGGCAAGGTGTGAAAGTTGTGGCAGATCTGGGTTCCAGACCAACGGAAGTCAGCCGGTTGCTGCGAAAGAGGGCAGGGGAAAACGGGGTCAGTTGTGTCTGCACTGCGGACAGTGATATGGCGGGAGAAGAGGATCTGCAGCTCTTTCATCTGTTGCAGGCAGTCCGGAAAGGGGCAACAATCAGTGAAGCTCGGAGAAAAGGAGGCAGTGGGAAGCCGGAATGGCTGGCAGCACCCCGGGAATATCGGGAACGGTTTGCTGTCTGGCCCGAGGTGGCCGCAGCTACGGAGAAGGTTGCGGCTCTCTGTAGTTACAGCGGACCTGATTTTGGTACTGTTATGCCGCCCTGGCGTGGAGATGATAACAGACCGCCGGGAGCTATTCTGCGCCGGAAGGTCTTTCGCGGAGCCAGAAAAAGATATGGCGATGATCTGGGCGAGCCGGTGATAGAACGGCTGGAGCATGAGCTGGCGGTTATTGAACAGATGGGCTTTTCTTCCTATTTTCTTGTAGTCAGGGATATTGTTCATCGAAAAGGGGAGGACGGCAGAAGAAAAAAACGCAGGATCTGCG